>DATCZX010000442.1:0-4205 GCA_036525695.1 Gammaproteobacteria bacterium
ACACCCAGTACCTGTTCTGCCGGCGCATCTGGATCCGGCTGCTGGCCGGCAACCACGAGGCGGTGACCGAGGAGTACGTGGAGCGCTGCGAGCGGCTGGTCAACCAGCTCAACGAGCGGCTCAAGGTGCCGCAGAAGCTGATCCACCAGCGCGTCACCGAGCGGCTCGAGGCCGCCGGCGTGATGCTGTAGCCAGCCGCGCTGCCGCACGCGAACCCCGCGCCCGGGCGCGGGGTTTTTCGTTGCGGCAGCCCGCGTTCGAGCGAGCCGCGGCCTGCTAGACTGCGCCACCCCGACGCCGAGAACCGCCCGCCATGCCCCCGTCGAGCAGCGCGTCGACACCCGCCGGCCTCGCCCTGGCCGCCCTCTTCGGCGGCGCGGTGGCGATCGCCTTCGCCCCGATCTTCGTCCGCCTGAGCGAACTCGGGCCGGTGGCGACGGCCTGCCACCGGCTGCTGCTGGCACTGCCGGTGCTGTGGCTGTGGGCCGCGCTGGAGGCCCCGCTGCACGCCCGTCCCGGGGCCCGCCACCGGCGGCCGCGCGGCCGTGCCGATCACCTGCGGCTGGCGCTCGCCGGGCTGTGCTTCGCCGGCGACCTGGCCCTCTGGCACTGGTCGATCCGGCTGACCTCGGTGGCCAACGCCACGCTGTTGGCCAACGCGGCGCCGATCTTCGTCGCCCTCGGCGGCTGGCTGCTGTTCGCGCAGCGTTTCACCGGCACCTTCATCGTCGGCATGCTGCTGGCGTTGGCCGGCGCGGCGGTGCTGATGGGGCAGAGCCTGAGCCTGGATCCGGGACGCCTGGCCGGCGACGCGCTGGGCCTGCTGACGGCGCTGTTCTACGCCGGCTACATCCTCGCGGTCGGGCGCCTGCGCGGCGAGTTCTCGACCGCGACCATCATGGCCTGGAGCGGCGCGGTGACCGCGCTGGTGCTGCTGCCGCTGGCCTGGCTGTCGGGCGAGACGCTGCTGGCGACCACGCTGCACGGCTGGCTGGTGCTGCTCGGCCTGGCGCTGCTGTCGCACACCTGCGGCCAGAGCCTGATCGCCTACGCGCTGGCCCACCTGCCGGCGGCGTTCTCGTCGGTCGGCCTGCTGCTGCAGCCGGCGGTCGCCGCGCTGCTGGCTTGGCTGCTGCTGGCCGAGCCGCTGTCGGCCTGGCAGGCGCTCGGGGGCGCGGTGATCCTGGCCGGTATCGTCGTCGCCCGCCGCGGCAGCCGCCCGCCGCCTGCCGTGGCACCGCTGCCGACCGGCTGAGCGGGCGGGAGGAGCAGCGCCTCATGCAGATCGAACGCCTCGACCACCTGGTGCTGACCGTCGCCGACCCGGAGGCGACGGCGGCCTTCTACCAGCGCGTGCTGGGCCTGCGCCGCGAGACCTTCGCCGGCGGGCGCCTGGCGCTGCGCTTCGGCGCGCAGAAGCTGAACCTGCACCCGGCGGCCGCCCCGTTCGTGCCGCACGCGCGCCACCCGCTGCCGGGTTCGGCCGACCTCTGCTTCGTCGTCGCCGGGGAGCTGGCCGCGGCCCAGGCGCACGTCGCCGCCTGCGGCGTCGAGGTGCTCGAGGGGCCGGTCGCGCGCACCGGCGCGACCGGCCCGATCACCTCGTTCTACTTCCGCGACCCGGACGGCAACCTGGTCGAGGTCGCCAGCTACGCCTAGCCGTCGCCGTCGAGCCAGTGCCTGACCAGGTGGTGGGCGATCGCCACCGGGCCGGGCAGGCGCAGGCCGCTCTGCTGCTGGCAGGCCGCCAGCATCCGCGCGCACTCGGCGCGGTCGAACCAGCGCGCCTCGGCCAGCTCGCCGGTGTCGATCTCGAGGGCGTCGTCGAGCGCCTCGGCGTGGCAGCCGAGCATCAGCGAGGCCGGGAACGGCCACGGCTGGCTGCCGAGGTAGCGCACCGCGCCGATGCTGACGCCGGCCTCCTCGAACGACTCGCGCCGCACCGCCCCCTCGAGCGTCTCCCCAGGTTCGACGAACCCGGCCAGGCAGGACCAGAAGTCGCTGACGAAGCGGTGCTGGCGGCCGAGCAGGGTGCGGCCCGCGTGGGTGATCAGCATGATCACCACCGGGTCGTGGCGCGGGTAGTGCAGCGAGCCGCAGGCGCCGCAGCCGGGGCAGAAGCGGTGCTGGGCGTGCCAGGCGAGCAGCGAGCGGGCCTGCGCCAGCAGCCCGGAGGCGTCCGCCGGCAGGTTCGGCGCGATGCTCCGCGTGTCGATGAACTTGTGCGTGCCGTCAGCCAGTGCCGGGGTGCTGAAACCGTCGCCGACCTCGACGGCGAAGCAGCAGCGACCGCGCTGTGCGCCGAGCAGCAGCGGCTCGGTGCCCGCGTCGAGGAAAGCGGCGACGGACTCGCGCGCGACCCAGCCGAGGGCCGTGGCCGGCTGCAGCGCGATCAGCGGTTTCAGCTCGTGGAACGGCAGGAAGCGGCTGGCCGGGTCGGCCAGGCGGGCGGCCAGCCACTCCGGGTCGGCACGCCGCTGCTCCAGCCGGTCGATGGCGTTGCCCGCGAAGGGGATGCGCTCGAACATCGGCTCACCGCCGCACGCGGAAGCGCCCGCCTTCGCGGACCGGCTCGGCGTGTTCCGGCGCGACCTCCCCGGCGCCGGCGAGCCCGCCGGCGAGCAGCAGCGCGCAGGCGGCGAGGCGCGAGGGGCGGTGGCTTGCGGGCATCGGCCTGGCCGGCCTGGGGGTGACCCGATTGTGCCACCCGGGCGGTGGTGCAGCCATGCCTCCGGTCCGCCGCGTCAGCCGCGCGTGGCCGGGTCCTGGCGGTAGAAGGCGCGCAGCTGGGCGTAGACCGCCGGCGCCTCGACCTGCAACGCGGCCCCCTCGACGAAGAAGTGCTCGCTGAGCACGGCGAAGAACTCGCCCGGTGCCGCGCTCGCGTAGGGGTCGATCCAGGTCGGCTCGCCGCGGTCGACCGCCGCGCACAGCTCGGTGTAGGCGCGGCTGAAGTCGCGGCTCCAGGCGGCCGGGTCCATCCCGCGGTGCAGCGGCGGGCGCCCCTCGCTGTCCGGGTCGAGCTGGTCGAGCTTGTGCGCGATCTCGTGCAGCACCACGTTGCTGCCCTCGCCGTAGGGCTCGGCGCCGGGGCGCGCATCGGCCCACGACAGCACCAGCGGCCCGCGCTCCCAGGCCTCGCCGATGCGCTCGTCCTGGCCGGCGTGCACCACGCCGTCGGCGTCGGCCTCCTCGAGGTCGACCAGGAAGCTGTCGGCGTAGAGCACCACCGTGGTCCAGCCGCGCAGCCAGTCGAAGCCGAGGTTCAGCACCGGCAGGCACGCCTGCGCGGCAATCGCCAGCCGCATCGGCGGATCGACGGTGAGCGCGTGCGCGCCGTAGAAGCGCTTGGCGTGCAGGAACAGCGTGGCCAGCTCGCGCAGCCGCTGCTGCCCGTCCCGGTCGAGCGCCGCGAGCAGCGGCAGCGTGGCCAGCGTGGCGTGCCAGGCGTCGTCGTCGACGGGGTGGCGCTCGAGCACGCGGCGGCGGCGCCAGGCGCGCAGCCGGGTCAGCACGGGCACGGCTTCAGGCGCTCAGGCTGCGCAGCTTCTCGAGGTGGCGATCCGAGCCGCCGACGATCATCTCGGCGATTGCCTCGAACTCCGGGGCCTTGCAGCTGACGACGTCGTAGAACTGGGTCTCGATCACCGAGGTCTCGATCGCGCGGGCGGTGGCGATCGCGTCGGCCAGCTGCAGCGACGGCTTGTCGGCGCGCTCGAGCGCGGTGCGCGCGGTGGCGATCTCCTGGTCGACGATGCTGCTGTCGAACCCACCGATGCCCTCGAGCAGGAAGCCGTGGTCGAGCAGCACGTGGAACGCGCGCAGCGCCGCGGCGTGCTCGGCCTCCTCGCGCGCCAGGCCGAGCCACACCTCCGCCTGCTCGGGAAAACGCCTGGCGTAGCGGCCGTAGAGCTTGGCCGCCGACTCCTCCCACTCGATCAGGCGGTCGAGGATGCGTCGCTGCGAGTTGAGGATCTTCTCCTTGACTGACACGGGTCGACTTCTCTGGCCACGACGCCGACAAAGATACTACTGCTGGCCGGCAAGGACCATCTCCGGCGCGCCCGCGGCGGCCCCGGCCGTCACCTCCGGGGTCGCTCCGCCGGCCGCGCCACCAGCGCGGCGAGATTCTCCCGCGCCAGCCGTGCCGCGACCTCCGGCGGCAGCTGGGCCAGGATCGTGCGCGCCTGGGCCGCCAGCCCGCC
>DATCZX010000443.1:0-3867 GCA_036525695.1 Gammaproteobacteria bacterium
TGGGCATCATCTGCCACATGAAGTTCCCCGGGTACTTCCTGATCGTCGCGGACTTCATCAACTGGGCCAAGGAGAACCAGATCCCGGTCGGGCCCGGGCGCGGCTCCGGCGCCGGCTCGCTGGTCGCCTACGCGCTCGGCATCACCGACCTCGACCCGCTGCCCTACGACCTGCTGTTCGAGCGCTTCCTGAACCCCGAGCGGGTCTCGATGCCGGACTTCGACGTCGACTTCTGCATGGACCGCCGCGACGAGGTGATCCGCTACGTCGCCGAGCGCTACGGGCGCGACCGCGTGGCGCAGATCATCACCTTCGGCACGATGGCGGCGAAGGCGGTGGTGCGCGACGCCGGGCGCGTGCTCGGCCACCCGTACGGCTTCGTCGACCGGGTCGCCAAGCTGGTGCCGTTCGAGCTCGGCATGACCCTGGACAAGGCGCTCGAGCAGAGCGAGGAGTTCAAGCGCGAGTACGACGCCAGCGAGGAGATCCGCGCGCTGGTCGACCTCGGCCGCGCGCTCGAGGGCCTCGCGCGCAACGCCGGCACCCATGCCGGCGGGGTGGTCATCGCGCCGTCGGTGCTGACCGACTTCACCCCGCTCTACTGCGAGGAGCGCGGCGAGGGGCTGGTCACCCAGTTCGACATGAAGGACGTGGAGAAGGCCGGGCTGGTCAAGTTCGACTTCCTCGGCCTGCGCACGCTGACCATCATCAAGCGCGCGGTCGAGACCATCAACCGCGAGCGCGAGGCCCAGGGCGCCGCGCCGCTCGACATCACCGCGCTGCCGCTGGACGACCGCGCCGCCTTCGAGCTGCTCAAGCGCTGCCAGACCACCGCGGTGTTCCAGCTCGAGTCGCGCGGGATGAAGGAGCTGATCCGGCGGCTGCAGCCGGACACCTTCGAGGACATCGTCGCGCTGGTCGCGCTGTTCCGCCCCGGCCCGCTGCAGTCGGGGATGGTCGACGACTTCATCGACCGCAAGCACGGGCGCGCCCAGGTGGTCTACCCGCACCCGGAGGTCGGCCCGGTGCTGAAGCCGACCTACGGCGTGATCCTGTACCAGGAACAGGTGATGCAGATCGCCCAGGTGCTGGCCGGCTACACGCTCGGCGGCGCCGACCTGCTGCGCCGCGCGATGGGCAAGAAGCTGCCCGCGGAGATGGCCAAGCAGCGCGCCAGCTTCACCGAGGGGGCGGTCGCGCGCGGCGTCGACGCGGCGGTGGCGACGCACATCTTCGACCTGATGGAGAAGTTCGCCGGCTACGGCTTCAACAAGTCGCACTCGGCGGCCTACGCGCTGGTCGCCTACCAGACCGCCTGGCTCAAGGCGCACCACCCGGCGGCGTTCATGGCCGCGGTGCTGTCGGCGGACATGGACAACACCGACAAGGTGGTGACCTTCATCGACGAGTGCCGCGAGCTCGGGCTGCGCGTGCTGCCGCCGGACGTCAACGCCTCCGACTACGTGTTCACGGTGCAGGACGAGCGCACCATCCGCTACGGTCTCGGCGCGATCAAGGGGGTCGGCGCCGGCGCCATCGAGGGGATCCAGGCCGAGCGCGCCGCGCACGGCGGCTTCGCCGACCTGTTCGACTTCTGCCGGCGCATCGACCTGCGCAAGGTCAACCGGCGGGTGCTCGAGTCGCTGGTGCGCGCCGGCGCGCTCGACGCGCTCGGCCGCAACCGCGCCACGCTGATGGCCAGCCTCGGCACCGCGCTGCAGGCGGCCGAGCAGCACGGGCAGATGGTGGCGGTCGGCCAGGTCGACCTGTTCGGCCTCGGCGAGGCCAGCGCGCCGCCGCCGACGGAGATCGAGGAGCTGGCGGAGTGGGACGAACTCGAGCGGCTGGCGGCGGAGAAGGAGACCCTCGGCCTGTACCTGACCGGCCACCCGATCGACGCCCACCTCGACGAGCTGGCGCGCTTCACCAGCGGCCGCCTGGGGATGCTCGAGCCCCCTGCCGACAGCGGTGGCGGCAACTGGGGCGGGCGCGGCAACGGCCGTGGCCGCGAGCAGCAGGTCACCGTGGCCGGGCTGGTGGTCGGCCTGCGCACGCTGAAGACCCAGCGCGGCGGCCGCATCAGCATCCTGACGCTGGACGACCGCAGCGGGCGTCTCGAGGTCAAGGCCTTCGACGACGTCAGCCAGCGCTACCGCGACCTGATCGCCAAGGATCGCCTGCTGGTGGTCAGCGGCGGCCTGAGCCAGGACGACTTCAGCGGCATGCCGCAGGTGCGCGCCGAGGAGCTGCTGAGCCTCGAGCAGGCACGCGCCCGCCACCTGCGCGCGCTGCTGGTGCGCGTCGCCGCCGGCGACTTCGGCCGCGACGACCCGGTCGGCACGCTGCGCGAGGTGCTCGCCCCGTACCGTGACGGCAGCTGCCCGGTGCTGCTCGAGTACGCCGGGCAGGGCGCCGCGGCGCGCCTGGCGCTGGGCGCGGCGTGGCGCGTGCGCCCGGCCGACGAGCTGCTGAAGCGGCTGCGCCGCGCCTTCGGCGACGAGCGCGTGACCCCGCTCTACGGCGGCTGAGGTCCGCCCCGCAGCGGGCGGTTTCCCCCGGCGCGAGGCCGGTTGCTAGAATAGCCACCCGCGCAAGCCCCCCTCCCGGTAGCCCATGAACCTGAACTTCCTCGATTTCGAACAGCCGATCGCCGAGCTCGAGGCGAAGATCGAGGAGCTGCGCCACGTCGGCGACGACAACGACCTCAACATCGGCGAGGAGATCGCGCGCCTCGAGGCCAAGAGCCGCGCGCTGACCGAGTCGATCTTCAGCAACCTGACGCCGTGGCAGGTGTCGCAGATCTCGCGTCACCCGCAGCGCCCCTACACCCTCGACTACCTGCGGATGATCTTCACCGACTACGAGGAGCTGCACGGCGATCGCCACTTCGCCGACGACAAGGCGATCATCGGCGGCCTGGCGCGCTTCGAGGGGCAGCCGGTGATGGTGATCGGCCACCAGAAGGGGCGCGACACCAAGGACAAGGTCTACCGCAACTTCGGCATGTCGCGCCCCGAGGGCTACCGCAAGGCGCTGCGCCTGATGCAGATGGCCGAGCGCTTCGGCCTGCCGATCATGACCTTCATCGACACCCCCGGCGCCTACCCGGGCATCGGCGCCGAGGAGCGCGGGCAGAGCGAGGCGATCGCGCGCAACCTGCACGTGATGGCCGGGCTGCGCACGCCGATCGTCTGCACGGTGATCGGCGAGGGCGGCTCGGGCGGCGCGCTGGCGATCGGCGTCGGCGATGCCGTGCTGATGCTCGGCTACGCCACCTACTCGGTGATCTCCCCCGAGGGCTGCGCGTCGATCCTGTGGAAGAGCGCGACCAAGGCCCCGGAGGCGGCCGAGGCGATGGGCATCACCGCGCCGCGGCTGCTGCAGCTGAAGCTGATCGACGAGGTGGTGCCGGAACCGCTCGGCGGCGCCCACCGCGACCCCGCGACCATGGCGGACCGGCTGCAGGGCGCGCTCTCCGGCTGGCTCGCGCGGGTCCGCGAGATGCCCCTGGACGAGCTGCTGGAGCGCCGCTACCGGCAGCTGATGAGCCATTCCGGCGGCCTTTGACAGCCTGTGAAAGCATCACACCACCTGCTGCGACGTCCCCTGGACGTCCCTGGCGGCGTTACGGGGACCCCCGAAATCGCTCACGTAGCGGGGCTGCGCTCGCGCTTTTGTGCACCCCCGCGCCTTGCCAGGGTCGCCCAGGATCCGTCTCGCGACGGTGGGCGATTCTTGCACAGGCGCTGAGCCGCCGGGCCGCCGGTGGACGCGCCATCGCGGGCGCTGGCCGCGGCCCTCGCCACCGTTCCCGATACCCCGCGGGTCTGGGTCGCCCTGAGCGGCGGCCGCGACTCGAGCGCGCTG
>DATCZX010000444.1:0-10027 GCA_036525695.1 Gammaproteobacteria bacterium
AGGTCGAGGTAGCTGGTGCAGGTGACGAAGGTGACCGCGCTGACCGAGCCGTAGGTGGCCGCGATCGCCGCGGCGTCGGCCACCGGCAGCCGGCGCCTGAGCAGGAAGAAGGTGTACAGCGGCACCGCGCAGGCGAGGGCCAGGGCGGCGAGCAGGCTGCCCAGCACCGAGGCGTCGAGCGGGCTCTGCGCCAGCGCCACGCCGCCCTTGAAGCCGATCGCCAGCAGCAGGTACAGCGACAGGAACTTGGCGACCTGGGTCGGCACCTCCAGGTCCGAGCGCAGCAGCGCAGCGCCGACCCCGAGGAAGAAGAACAGCAGCGGGGGGGAGCCGAGGTTGGCCAGGAACAGCGAGTCCACTTCGGCTCACCCGCTCCGGGCGCAGCGCGCGGCCTTCTCCAGCACCGCGCGTTCCAGTTCGTGCTTGTAGTCGCGCACGCGCCCGCGCAGCGCGTCGTCGGCGGTGCCGAGGATCTGCGCGGCGAGCAGCCCGGCGTTGGCGGCGTTGTCGATCGCCACCGTCGCCACCGGCACGCCGGCGGGCATCTGCACCACCGAGAGCAGCGCGTCCTGGCCGTTCAGCTTGGTCGCGCTGATCGGCACGCCGATCACCGGCAGCGGGGTGATCGCGGCGAGCATGCCCGGCAGGTGGGCCGCGCCGCCGGCGCCGGCGACCAGCACGCGCAGGCCGCGGCTCTCCGCCGTCTCCGCGTACTCGTACAGGCGTGCCGGGGTGCGGTGGGCGCTGACGATGCCGAGCTCGTACGGCACCTGCAGCCGTACCAGCAGTTCGGCGGCGCGCTCCATCACCGGCAGGTCGGAATCGCTGCCCATGACGATGCCCACCCGGGGCGTCATGCCGCGACCTCCCGGCCGCGACGGGCCGGTGCGCCGCCGAGCAGGCGCGTGACGTGACCCATCTTGCGCCACGGGCGCGGCTCGCGCTTGCCGTACCAGTGCACGAACTCGCCGTCGCCGTGCGCCGAGGGCGCGCCGGTGCGCTCGAGCTCCGGGGTCCACAGCAGGTTGTGCATCACCGCCTGGCGCGTCGGCTGGGTCTCGCCGAGCGGCAGGCCGACCACCGCGCGCAGGTGCTGTTCGAACTGCGAGGTCGGGCAGGCCTCGAGCGTGTGGTGGCCGGCGTTGTGCACGCGCGGCGAGATCTCGTTGACCAGCAGCGTGCCGTCGACGCGCAGGAACAGCTCGACCGCGAACAGCCCGGGGCTGCCGAGGCGGTCGATCGCGCGGGTGGCGAGCGTTGCGGCGCGCGCCACCGTCTCGGGGGCCACGGCAGCCGGGGCGATCACGGTCTCGAGCACGTTCTGCCCGGCGTTGAACTGCAGGCTCACCGGGGCGTAGCTGCGCAGGCTGCCGTCGCGCGCCCGCGCCACCAGCACGGCCAGCTCGCGCACCCCGGGGAGGTAGCTCTCGACCAGGCTCGGTTCCGGCCACAGCCGGGCGAGGTCGGCCGCGCTGCGCAGCACCTGCACGCCGCGGCCGTCGTAGCCGCCGTGCTGCAGCTTCTGCACCACCGGCAGGCCGAGACCGCGCGCGGCCTTGCACGCCTCGTCGAGCCCGCCGGCGCAGGTGCGGAACGGCGCGGAGGGCATGCCGTGGGCGGCCAGCCAGGCCTTCTGCCGCGCCTTGTTCTGCAGCAGCCGCAGGGTGGCCGGGCGCGGTGCGACCAGGACCTGCCCCCGGGCCTCCGCCTGCTCGAGGTAGTCCAGCACCGGCGCCGGGATCGCCTCGATCTCGAAGGTGACCACGTCGACCTCGGCGACCAGCCGTGCCGCCAGCGCGAGGTCGTCGAGCGCGCCGCTGAGCACGCGGTCGGCGACAGCGCAGGCGGGGCTCTCGGGGTCCGGCGTCACCACCGTGGTGAACAGGCCGAGGTCGCGGGCCGCCCGGCACAGGTAGAGGCCGAGCTGCCCGCCGCCGTAGATGCCGATGCGCGTACCCATCGTCACGCCTCCTCGCCGCCGAAGAAGTTCAGCAGCTGCAGCAGGCTGGCGAACAGGTTGTAGACGGCGACGAACAGCGTGACCGTGGCCATGACGTAGTTGCGCTCGCCGCCGCGGACGATGTTCTGCGTCTCGTAGACGATCAGCCCGGACATCAGCAGCACGAACACGCCGGAGACGGCCAGCGACAGCGCCGGCAGCTGGAACAACAGCGCCGCCAGGCCCAGCGCGAAGGCGGTCAGGATGCCGACGGTCAGGAACGTGCCGTAGCGCAGCATGTCGACCGCGCGCTCGCCGCGGGCGTAGGCCGACAACCCCAGGAACACGACGCCGGTGACGCCCAGCGCGGTGGCCACCGTCGACGCGCCGTTCGGCAGCGCCAGGTAGGCGTTCAGCAGCGGTCCCAGCGTGTAGCCCATGAAGCCGGTCAGCGCGAACACCGAGGCCAGGCCCCAGGCGCTGTTGCGCAGGTGGGAGGTCAGGAACAGCAGGCCGAAGTAGCCGGCCAGCGTCAGCAGCAGGCCCGGGGCCGGCGCGTTCAGCGCCGCCGCGCCCAGCGCGACCACGGCGCTGAACGCGAGGGTCAGCGACAGCAGCCGGTAGGTGTTGCGCAGCACCGCCTCGGCCGCGCTCCTGTTGGCGCCGGCCGGGATCGCGACCCGGGCCTGGCGGGGGTCGATGGTGTTGCTGTTCAGCATCGGAGTGCCTCGATCGGTTGTGGAACTGCGGCCCACTATACGGACCAGAACAAATCGGTCCATTCGAACTTATTTGTATGAGTATTCGTATTTCACGATGTATCATCCGGGCCACGCCCGTCCCCGGAGAAGCCCGTGCGCCACCTCAACTACAACCACCTGTTCTATTTCTGGAGCGTCGCCCGCGAGGGCAGCATCGCGCGCGCCGCGGAGAGCCTGCACCTGACCCCGCAGACCATCAGCGGGCAGCTCAAGCTGCTCGAGGAGCGGGTCGGCGCGCCGCTGTTCCAGCGCGCCGGCCGCGGCCTGGTGCTCAGCGAGACCGGGCAGCTGGTCAGGGAGTACGCCGACGAGATCTTCTCGCTCGGCGCCGAACTCGCCCAGCGCGTGCGCAGCGAGCAGCCGCACGCGCCGTCGGCGCTGAACGTCGGCATCGTCGACTCGATCGCCAAGCTGATCGCCTACCGCCTGCTCGAGCCCGCGCTGGTGCTCGAGGAGTCGGTTCGCGTGGTCTGCCACGAGGCCGACCTCGACCGGCTGCTCGGGGACCTCGCCGTGCACCGCCTCGACCTGGTGCTGTCGGACCGACCGCTGCCGACCGGGCTCAGCGTCAAGGCCTACAACCACCCGCTCGGCGAGAGCGGCATCGCGCTGTTCGCGCAGAAGCGCCTCGCGGCGCGTTACGCCCGGCGCTTCCCGCGCTCGCTGCACGGCGCGCCGATGCTGCTGCCGGCCGCCGGCAGCCCGCTGCGCCGTGCCCTCGACGACTGGTTCGAGCGCGCCGGCGTGAGCCCGAGCGTGGTCGCGGAATTCGACGACAGCGCCCTGCTGAAGGCGTTCGGCGAGGCGGGTGCGGGCATCTTCCCGGCGCCGAGCGCGATCGCCGCGCAGGTCGAGCACATGTACCACGCCCGCGCGATCGGGGAGGTCGACGGGGTCGCCGAGTCCTACTACGCGATCTCGCCGGAGCGGAAGCTGAAGCACCCCGCGGTGATGCGGATCACCGAGGTGGCGCGTTCGCTGGTGTTCGGCTGACCCGGGCGGGAGGGACGCAGCGGCGGGCCGGCTCAGCCGCCGGCGAGCGGCAGCCCTTCCTGCCGGTACTTGCGGTAGTAGTCCAGCACCTTGTTCACGTACTGGCGCGTCTCGGGGTAGGGCGGGATCGAGCGGTTGTGGCGGATCACCGCGTTCTCGCCGGCGTTGTAGGCGGCGAGCGCCAGCGGCATGTCGCCGTCGAACAGGTCGAGCAGGAGTTTCAGGTAACGCGTGCCGCCGAACACGTTGGCACGCGGGTCGGTGCGGTTGCCGACGCCGAAGCGCCGCGCGGTGGCCGGCATCAGCTGCATCAGGCCGACCGCGCCGGCGCTCGAGAGCGCCTCCGGGTCGTAGGCCGACTCCGCGGTGATCACCGCGTGCACCAGCGCGTCGGGCAGTTGCTGGGCCAGCGCCGCCTCCGCGATCAGCGGCGCGAAGCGGCGCTGGTTCTGCCTGAACTGGCGCGCGTCGTAGGTCGGTTCGCGCCACCCCTTCCAGGTCTTGACCAGCTGCTTGTAGCCGGGGTGTGGCGGCTGGTCGGTGAAGTGGGTGCGCCCCTGCTTGTCGATGTAGCGGTAGATCTCGGTGGCGTGGGCCGGAGTGGTCGCGGCACCGAGCGCGGCGCAACAGGCAATAACGCGCGCAATGGCGAGCATTCCAGGCAGGCAGATGTTCGGCACCCCGGGCTCCACGGTTGCTTGGTGTACAGATTCGCTAAGGCGTAGCTGTCAGGGATTATAGGTCGGTAAGAGGCCGCGATGTTCCGCCCACCCGCTACCTGGCCGGAGCACAGGCTGGCCATCCATGCCATAACTTCACCTGCAGGTGGGCAGGCGCTGCGTCTAATCCACCCGGGGTATTGAATCGTCGGCAGGTCGCCTTGAAGATGCTGACAAACGACGCAAGGAGCACGTCATGCAGACACGCATGGAAAGCCGTTTCGCGTCCCGGCTCGGGACGATCATCTTCTTCTTCGCCTGCCTCCTCGCGCTGCCGCCGATATTCGCCGGGCTGGCGTTGCTGTTCGACGACAACTGGAGCGACTGGCTCCTGTTGACCGCGGTCAGCGTGGCGCTCGTCTTCGCCAGCAGCACGCTGAACTTCCTCCTCTCGGGCTGTTTCCTGCCGGGCTGTCGTTCCGTGGAAAAGGGAGGCAGATTCGTCGCTTGACGGGTGTTCAGGCAGGTTATCCTGCCGCCCGCCACGACAACGAGAAAACCCGCCGAAGCGGGTCTCTAAGTCTGCCGGATTTGGTGGCCAGGGACGGAATTGAACCGCCGACACGGGGATTTTCAATCCCCTGCTCTACCAACTGAGCTACCTGGCCGGGGACGCGTATTAAAGCGGCCGGGCGGGGGGCCGTCAAGCAACCGGCCTGCACTCAGTCGCGCTTGCTCGGCGGCGGCACGTAGCCGGAAACCGCCGCCACCTCGCCCTCGCCGAACAGGAACGCGAGCATCTGCTCCTTGAGGAAGGCGCGCGCCTTGGGGTCGTAGCCGGCCAGGCGGTGCTCGTTGATCAGCATGGTCTGGTGGCGTAGCCACGCCTGCCAGGCCTCCTTCGACACCTGCTCGTAGATGCGCTGGCCGAGCTCGCCGGGCATCGGCGGGGCGTCAAGGCCCTCGGCTTCCTGCTTGAGCCGGGTGCAGTGGACGGTGCGGGTCATCTCAGTTCTCCTCGTCGGCCAGCCGTTCGATCAGCCGGCGGACCGGGGCGGGGAGCCCGAGTGCCAGCGCGTCACCGGGTTTGTACCAGCCGTGCTCCCCGCTGTCATTGACCCCGGCCGGGTCGGGGGTGACGGCGAGGCGCACCGGGGTGATGTCGAGGCGGTAGTGGCTGAAGGCGTGGCGGATCAGCGGCCAGGCCTCGGGCAATCCCTCGGGGCGCAGGCCGTGGTCGGCGCACCACGCCTCCGGGTCGCGGCCGCTGGCGCACTCGGGCGGGGCGTAGAGGCCGCCCCAGATGCCGGTCGGGGGCCGCCGCTCGAGCAGCAGGCGGCCACCGCGGTCGTAGCGCAGCAGCATCTGGGTGCGCTTCTGCGGCGCGATGCGCGGCGGGCGCGGGGCCGGCAGCTCGGCGACGCGGCCGTCGCGCAGCGCGTGGCAGCCGCCGGCCAGCGGGCAGCCGGCGCAGTCCGGGTTGGCGCGGGTGCAGAGCGTCGCGCCGAGGTCCATCAGCCCCTGGTTGTAATCGCCGGGGTTGGCAGTCGGCAGGTGCTGCTCGGCCAGTTCCCACAGGTGGCGCTCGACCCGTGCCAGCCCGGGCCAGCCGTCGACGCCGAAGTGGCGGCAGAACAGCCGGCGCACGTTGCCGTCGAGCAGCGGCGCGGGCAGGCCGTGGCCGAGCGAGAGGATCGCGCCGGCGGTCGAGCGGCCGATCCCGGGCAGCGCGACCAGCGCCTCGACGCTCCGCGGCAGCTCGCCGCCGTGCAGCTCGACCACCAGCCGCGCGGCGCGCTGCAGGTGGCGCGCGCGGCGGTAGTAACCGAGCCCGGACCAGTGCGCGAGCACCGCGTCCTCGTCGGCGGCGGCGAGCAGGGCGACGCTCGGGAAGGCGGCGAGGAAGCGCGTGTAGTACGGGATCACGGTGGCGACCTGGGTCTGCTGCAGCATGATCTCGGAGACCCACACCCGGTACGGGGTGCGCGGGTGCTGCCACGGCAGGTCGCGGCGGCCGTGCTGCCGGTGCCAGTCGAGGACGCGACCGGCGAAGGCACCGGCCGCATCGCGAGGCCGCGCCACGCTCAGCGCTTGAACAGGCCGCGCAGGGTGTCCTTGACCGGGTCGCCGCTGCTCGGCTCGGCGGTCTTGGACGGATCGGCGCTGCCGTCGCCGCTGGTCGCCGCGGCGCCGCCGCCGAGCTGCTTCAGCAGCTGCTTCTCGACCTCCTTGGTCGCCCGCTCCTTGACCTGCTCGGTGGCCAGCGAGGCGATGTCGACGTTGAACCCGGGGTCGGCCAGCGCGCCCTTGATGCGCACCGGGATGGTCAGGCCGGCCAGCTCGTCGAGCCCCTTGCCGCCCTGGCCCTTCGAGGTGGCGACCACCGAGGCCTTGACCAGGTAGTCGACCTGCTGCTTGCCGAGGTCCGCGGTGCCCTCGCCGGCGACGCGCAGGGCCGGCGACTTCATCGTCAGGTCGCGGTTGTCGATCACGCCGTCGCGGGCGGTGAAGGTCCCGGTCAGCTCGGCGAAGTCGGTCTGCTCCGGCTCGTTGCTGGCCGCCGCCTGGGCCTTCAGCGCGGCCTTGGCGTCGCGCAGCAGCTTGGCCAGGTTGACCCCCTTGATGGCGCCGTCGGTGAAGGCGAACGCACCCCTGCCGTTCAGCGACGACTGGATCGCCTGCGGCTCGCTGCCGGTCGCGGTCAGCTGCGCCGAGAGCTGGGCGGTGCCGGAGATCTGCGCCTTGCCGGTCAGGTCGGTCAGCAGCGGCTCGATCTTGACCCCGCTGAGCGACTCGTCGAGCGACAGCTGCGGCTGCGCGCCGCGCACGTCGAGGCCGATGTTGCCGGAGTAGCGGCCGTCGTACATCTCGGCCTTGGCCGGGTTGACCCGCAGCTGGCCGCCGTCGGCGGTCAGGCGCAGCACGATGTTCTGGCTGCGCAGGTTGTAGGCCTTGAGCTGGCCGACCTTCAGCGTGCCGTCGACGTTGAGGCTGCGCAGCAGCTCGACCGGCAGCTGGCCGGCACCGGCCGCCGCGCTGCCGGGGGTGGCCGCGACCGGTTCCTGGGCCGGCGGCGGCAGGTAGCGGTCGGCGTCGATGGCGTCGACCTCGAGGGCGAAGCGGATCGCCGGCCTGGCGAAGTCGCGCACGCTGGCCGAGCCGCTCAGCGTGGTGTCGTCGAGCTTGAGCTTCAGCCCGCTGAGCTCGGCCTGCTTCGGCGACACGCCGAACTCGGCCTGCAGGTCGGCGCGGGTCAGCACCTGCGGATCGGCGGTCTCCAGCGCGGTGCCGGCCGCGGCCAGCAGCGTGCGCAGGTTCATCCCGCTGACGCTGAGCTTGCCGCTGCCCTCGGGGGCGGCGAAGTTGCGCAGCCGGGCGCTGGCGTCGACCTGGCCGCCGGCGATGCCGAGCACCAGCTTGCCGATCTCGGCGCTGTCCCGGGTGGCAGTGAACTCGGTCTCCAGGCGCGCCTTGCCGAGCTTGTCGGCCTGCACCCCCTCCGGCAGCGCGATGCCGAGGCGACCGACCAGCTCGGCCAGCGCGAACTCGGCGACCGTCAGCTTGCCGGTCGCCTGCGGCTTGCTCTGCAGCTTGCTGGCGCTGACCTGGCCGGTGACTTCGAGGCCGTAGACCGCCAGCCGCAGGCCGTTGATGCTCGCGGTCTGCTGCGCCATGTCCGCGGCGAGGTCGGCGGTCAGGCGGGCGTCGAGCGCGCCACCGGGCAGCGCGCTGCCCTTCAGGTCGAGCTTCAGGTCGGCGCCGGCGACCGTCATCTTGTGCGCCTGGTGGTCGGCGGAGACCTTGCCGGAGAGCTCGATGCGGCCGGCGAGCTGCGGCTGGGTCGAGCTGACGTCGACGCCGAGCTGCAGGTCGACCGGGCGGCCGGAGCCGATCGGGCCGGTGGTCAGCGTGACGTTCTGCACGGCGAAGCGCTGCTCGGCCTGGCGGTCGTCCCAGGTCAGCGCGGCGTCGCGGATCTCGATCCCGCCGATCGCCAGCCCGGCCAGCGGCTCGGCCTCGCCGCGCGCGGCGTGCTCCTTGCGCTCCGCGGCCGGCTCGCCGCCCTTGACCAGGTCGTCCCAGTTGGTGCTGCCGTCCTTGGCCCGGGCCAGGTTGACCTTGAGCCCGATCAGCCGCGTGGTGTCCATCTCCAGGCGCTGCGACAGCAGCGGCATCAGCTTCAGGCGGATCTCGACCTCGCCGACCTCGGCGAACGGCTGCTCGCCGAAGCCCGGCGCGTTGCTGAGGCGCGCGTTGCTGAGCTGCAGGCCGAGCCACGGGAACACCGACAGGCCGAGGTCGCCGCCGAGCACCAGCTCGCGCCCGGTCTGCTGCTTCACCTGGGCGGTGATCTCGTCGCGGTAGTCGTTGGGGTCGACGAAGAAGGCGACGTAGGCGAGCGCGGCGCCGACGACCAGCACGACCAGCAGGATGAGGCCGAGGAGTATCTTGAGGATCTTGCCCATGCTTGGCTCCGGTGGGGATTCCCTGGAGGGCCCGTCGCGAGCCCTGGCTACCAAAAAGGATAGAACAACGGTCTATACAACTGTAATGACCGCCGCCCGTCCACTGCCGTTCCGTGCGGCCTGGCTGCTGGCACTGCTGCTCGCCGGCTGCGCGGCGGCGCCGCCGGCGGTGCCGCCGCGCGAGGTGCTCGACAGCGCCGGCTGCCGCGCCTGGTACGCGGCGCTGGCCTGGGAGGTGGAGCGGCACGGCGTCGCCGACGCGCAGGCGGCGCGGGTCGCGGACCATCCCGAACTGCGCGTCGACCGGCTGCTGGCGGCGCTCGCCACCGCGGCCGCCGAGGGCCCAGCCTACGCTACCTGGCTGCGGCGTGCCGGTGAGCTCGCCGCCGAGGGCTGGCGGATCGAGCTGGCCAACCTGCCGGCGGAGGCGTATGCGCGGGTCGCGGCGGTGTCGGCGGGCAGCGCCGAGGAGATGCTCGCCGGTTGCGGGGCCTGGCTGCTGGACGCCACCGCGCGCGACACGCACGGCCGCGCGGCCCTGCTCGCCACTGCCCGGGTGCCCGACGTCTACGTCGACGGCCTGCGCTGGCTCGGGCTCTACCCGTTGACCCGTCACCTGGTCATGGCCGGTTACGGGCGCTGGCGCGACGCGGTGGAGGCGCTGCACGCGCTGCCGCCGGAGCGCCTGCCGGTGACGGGCCGGCTGCTGCGCTACGCCGTGCCGGGGCCGGACGCTGGCAGCGCCGCCACGCCGTGGCCGCGCGACGCGCTCGGCTACCCGCTGCTCGACGCCGCCGCGCAGGCGGCGCTGTTCGCCGCCCACGCCCCGGTGTGGGAGATCGACACCGCCGGCGACGACGACCGCCCGGGGACGCCGGCCTGGCCGCCGGGCGGGGCGCTGCCGACGGTCGACACGACCCGCCCCGCCGAGTTCCGGCTGCTCTCGTACACCCGCGTCGCCGGCGTGCTGCTGCCGCAGCTGAACTACGCGCTGTGGTTCCCGGCGCGCACCGCCGCGGGCCCCGGCGACATCTACGCCGGGCGCTTCGACGGCCTGCTGCTGCGCGTCACCCTCGACGCCGACGGCGCGCCGCTGCTGGTCGACGCGATCCACCACTGCGGCTGCTACCACATGTTCTTCCCCGGCCCGCGGCTGCGGCCGCGTCCGGCCGCGGAACTGCCGGGCGAGGGCTACCACGTGCCGCAGCC
>DATCZX010000445.1:0-2226 GCA_036525695.1 Gammaproteobacteria bacterium
AGCGGGTTCTCGTTGGCGGAAAGGCCCAGCTCCCGGTTGATGACGAGCTGGATCGCCAGGGCACGGCGTACCGACTCCTCGGTGGGGGTCGTCACGGCCTCGTCGTAGGCGTTCGTGTGGAGGCTGTTGCACTGATCCTGGAGGGCCGTCAGGGCCTGCAGCGTGGTGCGGATGTCGTTGAACGCCATCTCCTGGGCGTGCAGCGAGCGGCCCGAGGTCTGGGTGTGGTACTTGAGCTTCTGGCTGCGCTCGTTGGCCCCGTACTTGTAGCGCATCGCGGTGGCCCAGATGCGCCGTGCGACGCGCCCGAGCACGCAGTACTCGGGATCCATGCCGTTGGAGAAGAAGAACGACAGGTTCGGCGCGAAGTCGTCGATGTGCATGCCGCGCGCGAGGTAGGCCTCGACGTAGGTGAAGCCGTTGGCCAGCGTGAACGCGAGCTGGCTGATCGGGTTCGCGCCGGCCTCGGCGATGTGGTAGCCGGAGATCGACACCGAGTAGAAGTTGCGCACCCGGTGCTGGACGAAGTACTCCTGGATGTCGGCCATCATCTTCAGCGCGAAGTCGGTGGAGAAGATGCAGGTGTTCTGCCCCTGGTCCTCCTTGAGGATGTCGGCCTGCACGGTGCCGCGGACGTTCTCCAGCACCCAGGCGCGGATCTTCTCGATCTCGTCGTCGGTCGGCGGGCGGTCGTTCTCCTGCTCGAACTTCTCCAGCTGCTGGTCGATCGCGGCGTTCAGGAACATCGCCAGGATGGTCGGCGCCGGGCCGTTGATGGTCATCGACACCGAGGTGCTCGGCGCGCACAGGTCGAAGCCGCCGTAGAGCACCTTCATGTCGTCGAGGGTGGCGATCGAGACGCCGGAGTTGCCGACCTTGCCGTAGATGTCCGGGCGCTCGTCGGGATCCTGGCCGTACAGCGTGACCGAGTCGAACGCGGTCGACAGGCGCTTGGCCTGGGCGTGCTCGGAGAGCTTCTTGAAGCGGCGGTTGGTGCGGAAGGCGTCGCCCTCGCCGGCGAACATCCGCGTCGGGTCCTCGCCCTCGCGCTTGAACGCGAACACGCCCGCGGTGTACGGGAAGCTGCCCGGCAGGTTCTCGCGCATCATCCAGCGCAGCAGCTCGCCGTGGTCCTCCCAGCGCGGCAGCGCCACCTTGGGGATGCGCGAGCCGGACAGCGAGGTGTGGGTCAGCGCGGTGCGCACCTCGCGGTCGCGGATCCTCACCACGTACTCGTCGCCGGCGTAGCTGGCGCGCACCTTCGGCCACATGTCGACCAGCTTGCGCGCGTGCGGGTCGAGTTCCGCCTCGGCCGCCGCCAGCAGGTTGTCGACGTCGGCGGTCGGACGGCCCCCGGCGGCGAGCAGGTCGCGGGTCGCCGCCAGCTGCTGCCGGCGGCGGGCGACGGCCGCCTGCTGCTCGACCTGGCGGTGGTAGCCGCGCACGCTGTCGGCGATCTCGGCCAGGTAGCGCACCCGCGCCGGCGGGATGATCGCGGCGCGCACCGACGACGCGCGCACGCCCGACGGGGCCAGCCGACCCTCGCCGAAGCCGAGCCCGCACCCGGCCAGCCGCGCGCGCAGCGCGTGGTACAGCGCGGTGACGCCGTCGTCGTTGAAGCGCGCGGCCACGGTGCCGAACACCGGCATCTCGTCGACCGGCGTGGTGAAGGCCTGGCGGTTGCGCTGCAGCTGCTTGCTGACGTCGCGCAGCGCGTCGGCGCCGCCCTTGCGGTCGAACTTGTTGATCGCGACGACGTCGGCGAAGTCGAGCATGTCGATCTTCTCGAGCTGGCTCGCGGCGCCGAACTCCGGGGTCATCACGTAGAGGGAGCAGTCGACGTGGCCGGCGATCGCCGCGTCGCCCTGGCCGATCCCGGAGGTCTCGACCACCACCAGGTCGAAGCCGGCCACGCGGCAGGCGGCGATGACGTCGTCGAGCGTCTCCGGCACCTCGCGGCCGGCCACGCGGGTGGCCATCGAGCGCATGAACACCGTCGGGCCGTCGATCGCGTTCATCCGGATGCGGTCGCCGAGCAGCGCGCCGCCGCTCTTGCGCCGCGACGGGTCGACCGCGACCACGGCGATCTGCAGGCGGTCGCCCTGGTCGAGGCGGAAGCGGCGGATCAGCTCGTCGGTCAGCGACGACTTGCCGGCGCCGCCGGTGCCGGTGATTCCCAGCGCGGGCCCCGCACGCGTGTCGGCCTGCCTGTGCAGCGCTGCGCGC
>DATCZX010000446.1:0-6646 GCA_036525695.1 Gammaproteobacteria bacterium
GAGTCGGTTGGACCGACTCCGACCCCTACGTATTACACCGACTCCGACCCCTACGAATCAGTCAGGCGTAGAGCAGGAACGCCCCGCGCTGCTGCCGCCAGGCGTTTTCATCGGCGAGCGCGAGCGCCTCGAGATCGGCAACGGTCGCGGCCGGATCGTCGACCCACTGTCGCAACAGGTCACTGCCGTTGATCAGGTCGATGGCCAGGCGGTCATGCTCGTACTCGTAGGTGAACTGGCGCCACAGCTCGTAGTCCGGGCGCAGGCGCCGCAAGGCCTTGAAGGCCAGGGATAGCAGGCGCCACGGGCGGAAGGCGTCATGGTCGTAGTACGCGGTGTCCTCGGCGTGCACCTGCACACCGGCGCACAGCGTACCGGTGTGCTTGTGGAAGGTCGGCTCGAACCAGCACGGGCGCAGCACGCAACCGCGCATCCACTGCGGCGCGAGTGCGCGCATCTCGGCCAGCAGCTGCGCCACGTCCAGGTCGGGGGCGCCGAACAGTTCCAGCGGGCGCGTCGTGCCGCGGCCTTCCGACAGGGTGGTGCCTTCGAGCATCACCGTGCCGGGATAACAGCGCGCCATCGACAGGCCCGGCGCGTTCGGGCTCGGGTTGACCCAGCTGCGCTGTTCCAGCGGCCAGCCGTAGCCGGGGGCGCGTTCCGGCTGCCAGCCGCGCATCTCGATGACCTGCAGGTCCACGTCGAGACGCAGCGTCTGCACGAACCAGCGCGCCAATTCTCCGAGCGTCAGGCCATG
The DNA here is from genome assembly GCA_036525695.1 of Gammaproteobacteria bacterium. GTDB lineage: Bacteria > Pseudomonadota > Gammaproteobacteria > QNFN01 > QNFN01 > DATCZX01. The sequence goes on from DATCZX010000446.1 coordinate 758, forward strand.
GCGCATCGGCAGCGCGCCGGCGCCGACGAAACTCTCCCAGCCTGCGCGCAGGGTGAGGCCCTCCACCGGGCGGCCTGCCGGGTTGGGCCGATCCAGCACCCACACGCTCTTGCCCGCGAGCGCGGCTTCCTCGAGCACGTAACGCAGGGTCGTGATGAAGGTGTAGATGCGGCAGCCCAGGTCCTGCAGGTCGACCAGCAGCACGTCGAAGCTGTCCAGCATCGCCGCGGTCGGCCGCCTCACCTCGCCGTAGAGACTGAACACCGGGATGCCATGCAGCGGGTCGGCATAGTCGGGCGACTCGACCATGTTGTCCTGCTTGTCGCCACGCAGGCCGTGCTGCGGGCCGAAGGCGGCCGTCACCTCGACCTCGGGCAACGCCGCCAGCGCGTCGAGCGCATGCGCGAGGTCGCGCGTGACCGACGCCGGGTGCGCCAGCAGCCCCACGCGCCGTCCCTGCAGCGGCTCGCGTAACGCGGGCTCCGCCAGCAACCGATCCAGTCCGAACTGCACCCCGTCGCCCCGTGCCATGGGTCAGTCGTCATTATCCGGCAGCGCGGCGATAAAGCCATCGGGGTGGTGAAAGTCGGGTTTTTCCGCTGGATGGGTCAAGGCCCAGTAGGAAAGGCGACCGTCGGAATCCTCGATGACGGCGGCCAGCGCCACGCGCGGACGCGAGCGGGCTGCCGGATCGAGCAGTCCCTGCAGGTCGAGCGTGGCGTCGAGAACGAGGGAGTCGGGTATCACGGCGAGATCGATGCGAGGCGCAGAGGGTAACGACGGCTCGGTCATGGCGCGGCGGTAGCCGTCGAACCGGTACAGCGCCCATTGCGTCGAGGGCGAGAAGTTGAACTCGTAGTAGCTTCCGTCCGGTTGCATCACGAACGCTTCGAAGCAGGTGTGCCGCCACAACTCGTGGCGCCGTTCCGGATTGACCGGCGCCGGGATGCGCAGGCCGCTGGTGCTGCCGCGAACGAGGTAACGGAAACGATGAAGGCCGGCCTGTGCCGTCGTGATTTCGGCACCCAAAGTCATCCCGGCCTCCGCCGTGCCGGCTGCGTCGCCTTCACGGCTGTGCCACGCTTTCAGTTCCAGTTTTTGCATACTTGCGAAGCGATGGGAATGTACATTCAGCGCGCTCGGTAACGGTGACTGCGCGGTATTATCAAAGGGGACGGATTTATTTGGCCGCAAATATTCCCGTCCCCTGTCATCTTAGCTGCCCCGCTGCGATGGATCGCGCCCGCGCGAGGTCACCCCCCTACCGGACCAAGGTGGCGAGCCGGCCCCCACCTGCCGATAATCGACCCATGACCGCCCCGCCCGCCCATGACACCCGTGTCAGCCGGTTCCCGCCGACCCCGGACCCGGCCCGGCTGGCCGCGCTCGACGCGCTGCTGGGCCCCGAGCCGCTGCGCCGCGACCGCCTGCTCGAGTACCTGCACGCGCTGCACGACGCCCACGCCACGCTGCGCCCCGGCGACCTCGCCGCGCTGGCCGCGCGGCTCGGGCTGGCCGAGACCGAGGTGTTCGAGGTGGCGAGTTTCTACCACCACTTCCACTTCGCCGCCGACGACGACGGCGAGGTCCCGCGGTTGACCGTGCGCATCTGCGACTCGCTGGCCTGCGTGCAGGCGGGGGGCGAGGCGCTGGCCGCACGACTCGCAGCGACGCTCGGCGGCGAGGTGCGGCTGCAGCGGGTGCCCTGCGTCGGCCGCTGCGATCGCGCCCCGGTGGCGGTGGTCGGGCAGCGACCTGTCGAGGGGGCCGACGCCGAGCGCGTGCTGGCGGTGGTCGACAGCCACGACCACGCGGCCTCGCTGCCGGCGCGCGCGGAGGACCTCGCGGAGTACCTGCAGGACGGCGGCTACGCGACACTGCGCGCGCTGGTCTCCGGCGAACTCGCCATCGACACCGCGCTGGAGCGGCTCGAGGCGTCCGGCCTGCGCGGCCTGGGCGGGGCCGGCTTCCCGGCCGCGCGCAAGTGGCGCATCGTCCGTGCGCAACCCGCCCCGCGGCTGCTCGCGGTCAACATCGACGAGGGCGAGCCCGGCACCTTCAAGGACCGCGACTGCCTCGAGCGCGACCCGCACCGCTTCCTCGAGGGGATGCTGATCGCCGCGCACGCGGTCGACGCCGCGGCCGTCTACCTCTACCTGCGCGACGAGTACCCCGGGCTGCACGCGCTGCTGCGCCGCGAGCTGGCGGCGCTGGCCGCCGACCCGCCGGCGCCGCTGCCGCAGATCGAGCTGCGCCGCGGCGCCGGCGCCTACGTCTGCGGCGAGGAGTCGGCGATGCTCGAGTCGCTCGAGGGCAAGCGCGGCATGCCGCGGCTGCGCCCGCCGTACGTCGCCGAGGTCGGGCTGTTCGGGCGGCCGACGCTGGTGCACAACCTGGAGACGCTGTACTGGGTGCGCGACGCGCTGGAGCAGCCGGCCGGGGTGTTCGCGCCGCCGGGCCGGCGCGGGCGCAGCGGCCTGCGCACCTTCTCGGTCAGCGGCCGCGTGGCCCGACCCGGCGTCTACCGCGCGCCGGCCGGGATCAGCGTGCGCGAGCTGGTCGACGAGTTCGCCGGCGGCATGGCGCCGGGCCACGAGCTCTACGCCTACCTGCCGGGTGGCGCCTCGGGCGGCATCCTGCCGGCGGCGCTGGCCGACCTGCCGCTCGACTTCGACGTGCTGCAGGAGCACGGCTGCTTCATCGGCTCGGCCGCGGTGATCGTGCTGTCGCAGCACGACTCGGCGCGCGACGCCGCGCTCAACGCGATGCGCTTCTTCGCCCACGAGTCGTGCGGCCAGTGCACGCCGTGCCGCGTCGGCACCGTCAAGGCGGCGGCGCTGATGGAGGCGCCACGCTGGGACGGCGCGCTGCTCGAGGAGCTGGCCCAGGCGATGGCCGACGCGTCGATCTGCGGCCTCGGCCAGGCGGCGCCGAACCCGCTGCGCTGCGTGCTGCGCCATTTCCCGGGAGAAGTCGGTGGCTGACGCGGTGACCTTCACGCTCGACGGCCGCGAGGTCGACGCGCTACCGGGCGAGACCCTGCTGCAGGCCGCCGCGCGCCACGGCACGGCGATCCCGCACCTGTGCCACAAGGAAGGGCTGGAGCCGGCCGGCAACTGCCGCGCCTGCGTGGTCGAGGTCGACGGCGAGCGCGTGCTGGCGGCGTCGTGCTGCCGCCAGCCGACCCCCGGCATGCGCGTGCAGAGCGCCTCGTCGCGCGCGCGCCACGCGCACCGGCTGGTGCTGGAGCTGCTCGCCGCCGACGCGCCCGAGGCGGTGCGGGTGCGCGACGACGAGCTGCGCCGCTGGTGCGCGGAACTCGGCGTCGACGGCTCGCGCTTCCCGCGCGCCGCGGCGCGACCCGCGGCCGATGCCAGCCACCCGGCGATCGCGGTCAACCTCGACGCCTGCATCCACTGCACCCGCTGCCTGCGCGCCTGCCGCGACGTGCAGGGCAACGACGTGATCGGGTTCGCGTTCCGCGGCGCGCACAGCGCGATCGTGTTCGACCAGGGCAACCCGCTCGGCGCCAGCAGCTGCGTCGCCTGCGGCGAGTGCGTGCAGGCGTGCCCGACCGGGGCGCTGGCCCCGGCCCGCGGGCTCGGCACGCAGGCCCCGGAGCGCAGCGTCGACTCGCTCTGCCCCTACTGCGGCGTCGGCTGCCAGCTGACCTTCCACGTCCGCGGCGAACGCATCGTCGAGGTCGCCGGGCGCGACGGCCCGGCCAACCGCGGCCGGCTGTGCGTCAAGGGGCGCTACGGCTTCGACTACGCGCACCACCCGCAGCGGCTGACCAGGCCGCTGATCCGCCGCGACGGCGTGCCGAAATCGGCCGCCGCCGTGGTCGACCCGGCCGACCCGTCGGCGGTGTTCCGCGAGGCGAGCTGGGAGGAGGCGCTGGAGCGTGCCGCCGGCGGCCTCGCCCGGCTGCGCGACAGCCACGGCCCGGCGGCGCTGGCCGGCTTCGGCTCGGCCAAGGGCTCCAACGAGGAGGCCTACCTGTTCCAGAAGCTGGTGCGCACCGGCTTCCGCAGCAACCACGTCGACCACTGCACGCGGTTGTGCCACGCCTCGTCGGTGGTCGCGCTGCTGCAGATGATCGGTTCCGGCGCGGTGTCGAACCCGGTCGCCGACGTCACCGCCGCCGACCTGGTGCTGGTGATCGGCTCGAACACCACCACCAACCACCCGGTCGCGGCGACCTTCATCAAGAACGCGAAGCGCGCCGGCACCACGCTGGTGGTGCTCGACCCGCGGCGCACCCCGCTGGCGCGCCACGCCGACCTGTTCGTGCAGTTCCGCCCCGACAGCGACGTCGCGCTGCTGAACGCGCTGCTGCACGTGATCGTCGCCGAGGGGCTGGCCGACCGCGCGTTCGTCGCCGCGCGCACGACCGGCTTCGCCGAGCTGGAGGCGCACCTGGCCGGGTTCAGCCCGGAGGCGATGGCGCCGCTGTGCGGGGTGCCGGCAGGGGTCATCCGCGACGTCGCGCGGCGCTACGCGACCGCCGGCGCGGCGATGATCCTGTGGGGCATGGGCATCTCGCAGCACGTGCACGGCACCGACAACGCGCGCGCGCTGATCAACCTGGCGCTGGTCAGCGGGCAGATCGGCCGCCCCGGCACCGGGCTGCACCCGCTGCGCGGGCAGAACAACGTCCAGGGCGCCTCCGACGCCGGGCTGATCCCGATGGTGTTCCCCGACTACCGCCGGGTCGACGACCCGTCCGCGCGCGCCGCGTTCGAGGCGCTGTGGGGCGTGCCGCTCGACCCGCGCCCGGGGCTGACCGTGGTCGAGATCGTCGACGCGATCCTCGCCGGCACGGTGCGCGGCATGTACATCATGGGCGAGAACCCGGCGATGTCCGACCCCGACCTCGGCCACGCGCGCGAGGCGCTGGCGACGCTCGAGCACCTGGTGGTGCAGGACCTGTTCCTGACCGAGACCGCGTTCCACGCCGACGTCGTGCTGCCGGCCTCGGCGTTCCCCGAGAAGGGCGGCACCTTCACCAACACCGACCGCCGCGTGCAGCTCGCGCGCCCGGCGCTCGCCCCGCCCGGCGAGGCACGCCAGGACCTGTGGATCCTGCAGCAGCTGGCGCGCCGCCTCGGCCTCGACTGGGACTACGCCGGCCCGCGCGAGGTGTTCGCCGAGATGCGCCGGGCGATGCCGAGCATCGCCGGCATCTCCTGGGAACGGCTCGAGCGCGACGGCGCGGTCACCTACCCGTGCATCGACGCCGACGACCCGGGGCAGCCGGTGATCTTCACCGAGCGCTTCCCGACCGCCGACGGCCGCGCCCGGCTGGTGCCGCCGCCGCTGCGCCCGGCCGGGGAGCTGCCCGACGCCGACTACCCGTTCGTGCTCTCCACCGGGCGGCTGCTCGAGCACTGGCACACCGGCGCGATGACCCGCCGCGCCGCGGTGCTCGACGCGCTGCAGCCGGGACCGAGCGTGGCGCTCAACCCCGACGACCTCGCCCGGCTCGGCTGCGCCGCCGGCGACCGCGTCACCGTGCGCTCGCGGCGCGGCGCGCTGAGCGCCCGCGCGCACGCCGACGCGGGCCTGCAGCCGGGCCAGCTGTTCCTGCCGTTCTGCTTCGCCGAGGCGGCCGCGAACCTGCTGACCAGCGCCGCGCTCGACCCCGACGCGAAGATCCCCGGCTTCAAGTTCTGCGCGGTGCGGGTCGAGGCAGACAGCCGTACGGACGACCGCGCTCCGGTCTCGCTGTAGGTCGGGCCTCAGCCCGAGCGGCCGGTTGTCGGATGCACCGGGGTGGGGGGGGGGGGGGGGGGGCGGCGCGCCCCGCGCCCGCGCCCCCGCCGGGCGGGCCCCCCCGGGCGGCGGCGCCGCCCCGCGGGGGGGGGCCGCCGGCCCCCCGGCCCAACA
>DATCZX010000447.1:0-12633 GCA_036525695.1 Gammaproteobacteria bacterium
CGCATCCTCGACCTGTGCACCGGCAGCGGCTGCATCGCCATCGCCTGCGCCCACGCCTTCCCGGAGGCCAGGGTCGACGCCGTCGACATCTCCGCCGACGCGCTCGAGGTGGCCACGCTGAACGTGCAGCGGCACCACCTCGAAGAGCGCGTCAGCCTGGTCCGGTCGGACCTGTTCGCCGCGCTCGGCGACGAGCGCTACGACCTGATCGTCAGCAACCCGCCCTACGTGGCGGTGAGCAGCCTCGAGGCGCTGCCCGCCGAGTACCGCCACGAGCCCGCGCTCGGGCTCGGTGCCGGCGAGGACGGCCTCGAGTTCGTCCAGCGCATCCTCTGCGAGGCGGCCAAACACCTGCGTCCCGGTGGTATCATCGTGGTCGAGGTCGGCGAGGCGGAGACGGCGCTGCTGCAGCGCTTCCCGCAGATCCCGTTCCTCTGGTTCGAATTCGAGCGCGGGGGACACGGCGTGTGCATGCTGACCGCCGAGCAGGTCCGCGACTACCACATGGCCTTCACCATCGCCTGACCGAGATGCCCGCCGCCAACATCCAGCGCGCCCGCACCCACGCAGAGTACGTCGACACGGTCACGCGGGCCCTGTTCGAGGTCGACGACCTGCGCGCGTGCCCCGACCGGCCGCCGTTCGCCCACCCGCCCGGGCAGGTCAACGCCACCCAGGTCAAGGGACTCGACGTCGGCGCCGACTGACGCCGCGACGCTACCGCCAGCATGCCCGCCACGATCGCCTTCGACCCCGAGCTGATCCGCCGCTACGACAAGTCCGGCCCGCGCTACACCTCGTACCCGACCGCGGTGCAGTTCACCGAGGAGTTCGACCCGGCCAGCTACCTGGAAGCCGCCGCGCGCGGCAACGCCGAGGCCCCGCTGCGGCCGCTGTCGCTCTACTTCCACATCCCGTTCTGCGACACCGTCTGCTTCTACTGCGCGTGCAACAAGCACGTGACCAAGGACCGCGAGCTGGCGCAGCCCTACCTCGAGCGCCTGCAGCGCGAGATCGCGCTGCAGGCCGCGCTGTTCGAGCGCGGCCGCACGGTGACCCAGCTGCACTGGGGCGGCGGTACCCCGACCTTCATCAGCGCCGCGCAGATGCGCACGCTGATGCAGTGCACGCGCGACCATTTCAGCCTCGCCGAGGACGACGTCGGCGAGTACTCGGTCGAGGTCGACCCGCGCGAGGCGCCGCCGGAGACCGTGCACCTGCTGCGCGAGATCGGCTTCAACCGCCTCAGCATGGGGGTGCAGGACTTCGACCCGCGGGTGCAGCGCGCGGTCAACCGGATCCAGCCCGAGGCGATCACGCTGGCGACGCTGGCGGCGGCGCGTGACGCGGGGTTCCGCTCGATCAGCCTCGACCTGATCTACGGCCTGCCGCACCAGACCGTGGCCAGCTTCGCCGCGACCCTGGAGCGGGTGGTCGAGCTCGCTCCGGACCGGCTCTCGGTGTTCAACTACGCGCACCTGCCGGAGCTGTTCAAGCCGCAGCGGCGCATCGACCCCGCCGACCTGCCGTCGCCGGCCGAGAAGCTGGCGATCCTCGGCCTGACGGTCGACCGGCTCGCGGCGGCCGGCTACCTCTACATCGGCATGGACCACTTCGCCAAGCCCGACGACGAGCTCGCGGTGGCGCAGCGCGAGGGCACGCTGTACCGCAACTTCCAGGGCTACTCGACCCATGCCGACTGCGACCTGCTGGGTCTCGGCGCGACCTCGATCGGCAGCGTCGGCAACGTCTACGCCCAGAACCGGCGCGCCATCGACGACTACTACGCGGCGCTCGACGCGGGCCGGCTGGCGCTGTTCCGCGGCGTCGTGCTGGATGCCGACGACCTGCTGCGGCGCGCGGTGATCACCGACCTGATCTGCCATTTCCGGCTCGACTTCGCCGCCGTCGAGGCGCGCCACGGGGTGCGCGTGGAGGACTACTTCGCGCGCGAACTGGAGGCGCTGGCGCCGCTCGCCGAGGACGGCCTGGTCGAGTTGCACGACGACCGCGTCGAGGTCACCGCGGCGGGCCGTTTCCTGATCCGCAACGTCTGCATGGTGTTCGACCGCTACCTGCAGGGCGGCACCACGCAGCGCTTCTCGAAGGTGATCTGAACCACCCCGCCAGGCGCGGGCAGCGGGCACGCCCCGGCTGCCGCGACAACGGCCAACCGCTGGAACCACGAACATGTCAGGCAGCAGCATCGGCAAGCTCTTCGTCGTCACCGATTTCGGCGAGAGCCACGGTCCGGCCATCGGCGGCGTCGTCGACGGCTGCCCGCCGGGAATCGAGCTCAGCGCCGCGGACCTGCAGCGCGACCTCGACCGGCGCCGCCCCGGGCAGTCGCGGCACACCACGCAGCGGCGCGAGCCGGACAGCTGCGAGATCCTCTCCGGGGTGTTCGAGGGGCGCACCACCGGCGCGCCGATCGGCCTGCTGATCCGCAACGTCGACGCGCGCTCGAAGGACTACTCGAACCTGCAGGACCGCTTCCGCCCGGGCCACGCCGACTACACCTACCAGCAGAAGTTCGGCATCCGCGATCACCGCGGCGGTGGCCGCTCGTCGGCGCGCGAGACCGCGGTGCGGGTCGCCGCCGGCGCGGTCGCGCGCAAGTTCCTGGCCACGCTCGGTATCCAGGTGCGTGGCTGCGTGCGGCAGCTGGGTCCGATCGTCGCCGGCACGCTGGACTGGGACGCGGTGCAGCGCAACCCGTTCTTCTTTCCCGACGCCAGCCGGGTCGACGAGCTCGAGGCCTACATGGACGCGCTGCGCAAGGAGGGCAACTCGATCGGCGCGCGCGTCGACGTCGAGGCCAGCGGCGTCCCGCCGGGGCTCGGCGAGCCGGTGTTCGACCGCCTCGACGCCGACATCGCGCACGCGCTGATGGGGATCAACGCGGTCAAGGCGGTGGAGATCGGCGCCGGCTTCGCCAGCGTGACCCAGAAGGGCACCGAGCACCGCGACGAGATCACCCCGGACGGCTTCCTCAGCAACCGCGCCGGCGGCATCCTCGGCGGCATCTCCACCGGGCAGGTGGTCCGCGCCAGCATCGCGCTGAAGCCGACCTCGAGCCTGCGCCTGCCGGCGCGCACCGTCGACCTGCACGGCAACCCGGTCGAGGTGATCACCACCGGCCGCCACGACCCCTGCGTCGGCATCCGCGCGGTGCCGATCGCCGAGGCGATGCTGGCGATCGTGCTGGCCGACCACCTGCTGCGCCAGCGCGGGCAGAACCACGGGGTCTCCTCGGTCACGCCGGTCGTCCCGCCGGGTCACGGCTGACCCGGTGCCCGCACGGCCGCCGACGCCGTACTGGCGGCTCTCCGGCTTCTACTTCGTCTACTTCGCCTCGCTCGGTGCGCTGCTGCCGTACTGGGGCCTCTACCTGCAGGACCGCGGCCACGACGCGCTGGCGATCGGCCAGCTGATGGCGGTGCTGATGGCGACCAAGATCGTCGCCCCGCACCTGTGGGCCTGGCTGGCCGACCGCCGCGGCCGGCACATGCCGATCGTCCGCTTCGGCTCGCTGGCCGCGCTGGTCTGCTTCGCCGGGGTGCTGGTCGACAGCAGCTTCGCCTGGCTGGCGCTGGTGATGGCGTGTTTCAGCTTCTTCTGGAACGCGACCCTGCCGCAGTTCGAGGCGACCACGCTGAACCACCTCGGCCCCGACCGGCACCGCTACAGCCTGGTGCGGCTGTGGGGCTCGATCGGCTTCATCGTCACCGCGGCCGGCCTCGGCCTGCTGTTCGACGCCATCGGCCGCGACTGGCTGCCGTGGCTGCTGCTGGGCAACTTCGCGCTGATCTGGCTGGTCGGCCTCAGCATCCCCGAGGCCCCGGCGGCGCCGCCGCCTCCGGCACAACCGGCCCGGCTCGGCCGGCTGTTGCGGCGACCCGAGGTGCTGGCGCTGCTCGCCACCTGCCTGCTGATGCAGGCGAGCCATGGGCCGTACTACGCGTTCTTCAGCATCTACCTGGACCAGGCCGGCTACCCCGAGGACCTGATCGGCAGCCTGTGGGCGCTCGGCGTGGTCGCCGAGGTGCTGCTGTTCCTGGTCGCGCACCGCCTGCTCGCGCGCTTCGGCCCGCAGCGCCTGCTGCTGGCGAGCCTGTGGCTGACGGTGCTGCGCTGGCTGCTGATCGCGCTGCTGGTCGACCGGCTGCCGTGGCTGCTGGCGGCGCAACTGCTGCACGCGGCCTCGTTCGGCGCGTTCCACGCCGCCGCGATCCACCTGGTCCACGGCTACTTCAGCGGGCGCTACCTGGGGCGCGGCCAGGCGCTCTACAGCAGCCTCAGCTTCGGCGCCGGCGGGGCGCTCGGCAGCCTGCTGGGGGGCGTGGCCTGGAGCCTGCTCGGCCCGGCCGGGAGCTACCTGGGGGCGGCCGGGGTCGCCGCGCTGGGGGCGCTGGTCAGCTGGCGCTGGCTGGGGGGCGCTGCGGCGACGCCGGCGTTGCCGCCGACAACGGGATAGCGATCCAGAACAGCGCGCCGCCGCTGAGCCGGCGCTCGGCGCCGATGCGCCCGTGCATCGCCTCGACCAGGCGCCGGCACAACGCCAGCCCGAGGCCGGTGCCGCCGTAGCGCCGCGCCGGCTGGTCCTCGCCCTGGGTGAACTCGTCGAACAGCTTGTCGATGTTGCCCTCGGGCAGGCCGATGCCGGTGTCGAGGACGTTGACCTGCAGCGACCCGGCGCCGTCGTCGGCGGTCTGGTAGTCCATCTCGATGCGCACGTGGCCCTGGTGGGTGAACTTGATCGCGTTGTTGACCAGGTGCTCGAGCACCGCGCCGAGATGGCCGGGATCGCCGACCAGCGCGTGCGGCAGCAACGGGTGGCAGACCACGTCGAGGCGCAGCCCCTTCTCGCTGGCGGCCTTGCCCAGCGCGCGCCGCACGTTGGCGACCAGCTCGTGCGGGTCGAACACCTGTTCGAGCAGCAGCAGTTCGCTGCTCTCCAGGCGCGAGTAGTCGAGCAGCTGGTCGATCAGCCGGAGCAGCCGGTCGGCGGAGTCGCGGGCCAGCTGCACGTACTCGCGCTGGGTGGCGTCGAGGCGGCTGTCGGCGAGCAGGTCGAGCATGCCGAGCGTGCCGTTCAGCGGCGTGCGCAGCTCGTGGCTCATGTTGGCCAGGAAGGTGCTCTTCGCCCGGCTGGCGTTCTCCGCCTCGATCTTCGCCGCCAGCAGGCGCTGCTCGTTGCGGATGCGCTCGCTGATGTCGCGGTCGGAGCCGCGGTAGCCGGTCAGTTGGCCGTCGTCGTCGAGCAGCGGCAGCCCGCTGGTCTCGAGGGTGACGATGCGGCCGTCGCGGTGCCGGTTGCGGTTGACGAACTCGGAGAACGACTGCTTCTTGGCGAACACGTCGAACGCCGCCGCCTTCAGCTGCTCGCGCTCGTGCTCGAGGAAGAAGTCGTAGAAGAACTGGCCCTCGACCTCCTCGGGGCGGTAGCCGAGGATCTGCTCGACCAGCGGGCTGGCGTAGGTGTAGCGGCCCTCGGCGTCGACCTCCCAGACCCACTCGCCGACCTGTGCGGCGACGTCGCGGAAGCGCTGCTCCGACGCCAGCAGCGCCTGGCGTGCGTACTCCATCTCGGTCACCTGCGCGCGCAGCGGCTGGTAGATCAGGTAGAGGAAGGCCGGCGCCAGCAGCAGGACCAGCAGCGCCGAGTCGATCACCGCCCCGACGTGCGGGCTGACCTGCGGCAGCAGGTTCAGCAGCAGCATGATGAACACCTCGGCGACGAAGATCGCCAGCGCCATGGCCAGCAGCAGGGCGCGCGGTGAGAGGCCGATGGCGGCCTGCGCGGGCGACGCCGTGGCGCGGGGGCGGTTGCGGACGATGCTGCGCGTGCCGTGGGCAGGGGCCTCGTTGCTCATGCGACAGCGCTGCTGGCCGATGGTGGCATGCTTGGCCGTTCCCGGGCAGGAGGGGTTGCGGCCGGAGTATAGCCCAGGCGGGACGCCGCCCGGGCCCGGCCGGCTGCGGCCCGGCTGCACCGTCGGCCCGCCGTCCCGCTGGCGTTGCTCTCCGCGCTAGCGGTCGGCGGCCAGCCTCAGCGTCGCCTGCATCGCCTGTGCGGCATTCGACAGCGTGCGCCCGCGCAGGTGCACCACGCCGAGCTGGCGCTGCATCCCCAGGCCGGGCACCGGCAGCACCGCGATGCGCTCGTCGAGCAGGCTCTCCGGCAGCACGCTCCAGCCGAGCCCGACCCCGACCAGCATCCGGATGGTCTCGAGGTAGTTGGTCGACAGTTCGACCCGGGGTGCACCGCCGTGTGCCGCGAACGCCTGCTCGATGATCTGCCGGGTCACCGTCTCGGCGCCCGGCAGGATCGCCGGGTAGCGCAGCAGCTCGGTCACGGTGACCGCGGAGCGGGCGACCAGCGGGTGGTCGCGGGCCGTCACCACGCGCAGCGTGTCCCGCCACAGCGGCTGCGTCAGCAGCCGCGGCTCCGCGGCCTGCGGCAGCGTCACCACGGCCAGTTCCAGGCTGCCGGTCAGGACCCCTGCAGAGGCCTCCTCGGACTCGAGGAAGGCCAGCTCCAGCAGCACCTCGGGGTAGCCGCTGCGGAACGCGCGCAGCACCGGCGGCAGCCGGTGCAGGCCGATGTGGTGCGAGGTGGCGAGTGCCAGGCGGCCGCGCACGCCGCCGGCCAGGTCGTGGATCCGGTGGCGCACCTCGCTGAGGCCGGCCAGCACCTGCTCGGCCCGCTCGAGCAGCAGCGCGCCGGCCTCGGTCAGCAGCACCCGGCGGCCAAGGCGGTCGAACAGCCGCGCCTCCAGGCTCTCCTCGAGTGCGACCACGCGCTTGCTCACCGCGGGCTGGGTCAGGTGCAGCTGCTCGGCGGCGAGCGAGAACGAGCCGAGCCGGGCGACGCTGACGAAGGCCTGCAGGTTGGCGAGGTTCAAGGCGGACTCCAGCGGCGGTCAATGCATGAAATAAAATAATCGAAAATATGAAAAATATGAATTTGTTTTATCACCTGGGTTGCCGTTACGCTACCGTCTCCACCGCACCGGGAGGCCGACATGGCTGGCAAGACGCTCTTCGACAAGCTCTGGGAAGCGCACGTGGTGCGCGTCGACGACAGCGGCGCCGCGCTGCTCTACGTCGACCGCCACCTGGTCCACGAGGTCACCTCGCCGCAGGCCTTCGAGGGGCTGCGCCTGGCCGGGCGCCGGCCGTGGCGCACCAGCAGCGTGCTGGCGGTGCCCGACCACAACGTGTCCACCGCCAACCTCGAGGCCGGCATCACCGACCCGGTGTCGCGGCTGCAGGTCGAGACCCTCGACCGCAACTGCGCCGACTTCGGCATCACCGAGTTCGGCATGGGTGACCTGCGCCAGGGCGTGGTCCACGTGATGGGGCCGGAGCAGGGGGCGACGCTGCCCGGGATGACCGTGGTCTGCGGCGACTCGCACACCGCCACCCACGGCGCGTTCGGCGCGCTGGCGTTCGGCATCGGCACCTCCGAGGTCGAGCACGTGCTGGCCACCCAGTGCCTGATCCAGGAGAAGTCCAGGAACATGCTGGTGCGCGTCGACGGCGAGCTCGGTCCCGGCGTCACCGCCAAGGACGTGGTGCTCTCGATCATCGGCAAGATCGGCACCGCCGGGGGTACCGGCCATGCGATCGAGTTCGCCGGTGCGGCGATCCGCGGCCTGTCGATGGAGGGGCGCATGACGGTCTGCAACATGGCCATCGAGGCCGGCGCCCGCGCCGGCATGATCGCCCCCGACGCGACCACCTTCGCCTACCTCGAGGGGCGTCCCTACGCGCCCAAGGGCGACGACTGGCGGAGCGCCCTGGCCGCCTGGGCCGACCTGCACAGCGATGCCGACGCGGTGTTCGATGCCGTCGTCGAACTCGACGGCGCGGCGATCCCGCCGATGGTCAGCTGGGGCACCTCGCCCGAGATGGTCGGCCCGGTCGGTGGCAGCGTGCCCGACCCGGACGCCGAGGCCGACCCGACCCGCGCCGCCGGCATGCGCCGCGCGCTCGAGTACATGGGCCTGCAGGCCGGCACCCCGATCACCGCGATCCCGATCGACAAGGCGTTCATCGGCTCGTGCACCAACGGCCGCATCGAGGACCTGCGCGCCGCCGCCGCGGTGGCCAGGGGGCGCAAGGTCGCGGCCAACGTCAAGCTGGCGCTGGTGGTGCCGGGCACCGGCCTGGTCAAGCAGCAGGCCGAGGCCGAGGGGCTCGACCGTATCTTCATCGAGGCCGGCTTCGAGTGGCGCGCCCCCGGCTGCTCGATGTGCCTGGCGATGAACGCCGACCGGCTCGAGCCGGGCGAGCGCTGCGCGTCGACCTCGAACCGCAACTTCGAGGGGCGCCAGGGCCAGGGCGGGCGCACCCACCTGGTCAGCCCGGCGATGGCCGCGGCCGCCGCGGTCGCCGGCCACTTCGTCGACGTCCGCGACCTCTGACCGGCAGCAGCGAGGATCCCAGCATGGAAAAGTTCACCCGTCTCGACGGCATCGTCGCACCGCTCGACCGCGCCAACATCGACACCGACGCGATCATCCCGAAACAGTTCCTGAAGTCGATCGAGCGCACCGGCTTCGGCCCGTTCCTGTTCGACGAGTGGCGCTACCTCGACCACGGCGAACCCGGGATGGATTGCACGAACCGCCCGCGCAACCCCGATTTCGTCCTCAACCAGGCGCGCTACCAGGGCGCCACGGTGCTGCTCGCGCGCGACAACTTCGGCTGCGGCTCGAGCCGCGAGCACGCGCCGTGGGCGCTGCTCGACTTCGGCATCCGCGCGATCATCGCGCCGAGCTACGCCGATATCTTCTACAACAACTGCTTCAAGAACGGCATCCTGCCGGTGGTGCTCGACGCGGCCACGGTCGAGCGGCTGTTCCGCGACACCGCGGCGAGCGAGGGCTACCGCCTGGCGATCGACCTGCCGGAACAGACCGTCACCACGCCCGACGGTACGCGCGTCGAATTCGAGGTCGACGCGTTCCGCAAGCACTGCCTGCTCGAGGGGCTCGACGACATCGGCCTGACCCTGCAGCACGCCGACGCCATCCGCGCCTTCGAGGCGCGCCACCATGCCGCCCACCCGTGGCTGGCCCGCTGAGGACTGAAGCATGACCCACAAGCTCGCGATCCTGCCCGGGGACGGCATCGGCACCGAGATCGTCGCCGAGGCGCTGAAGGTGCTCGACTGCCTGCGGAGCGACTTCGGCCTCGCCGTCGAGACCGAGGAGGCGCTGATCGGGGGGTGCGCCTACGATGCCAGCGGCACGCCGCTGCCCGACGCCACGCTGCAACTGTGCAAGGCCGCCGACGCGGTGCTGCTCGGCGCCGTCGGTGGGCCGAAGTGGGAGCCGCTCGACTACAGCGTGCGCCCGGAGCGCGGCCTGCTCGGCCTGCGTGCCGAGCTCGGCCTGTTCGCCAACCTGCGCCCGGCGATCCTCTACCCGCAGCTGGCCGACGCCTCGTCGCTGAAGCACGACCTGGTCGCCGGCCTGGACCTGCTGATCGTGCGCGAGCTGACCGGCGGCATCTACTTCGGCCAGCCGCGCGGGGTCGAGACGCTGCCCGACGGCCAGCAGCGCGGCTTCAACACGCTGGTCTACACCACCAGCGAGATCGAGCGGATCGGCCGCGTCGCCTTCGAGGCGGCGCAGAAGCGCGGCAAGCGGCTCTGCTCGGTGGACAAGGCCAACGTGCTCGAGGTCACCGAGCTGTGGCGCCAGGTGATGACCGGGCTCGCCCCCGAGTACCCGGACGTGCAGTTGAGTCACATCTACGTCGACAACGCGGCGATGCAGCTGGTGCGGGCGCCGAAGCAGTTCGACGTGATGGTCACCACCAACATGTTCGGCGACATCCTCTCCGACTGCGCGGCGATGCTGACCGGCTCGATCGGCATGCTGCCGTCGGCGTCGCTGAACGCCGGCGGGCAGGGCATGTACGAGCCGATCCACGGCTCGGCGCCGGACATCGCCGGCCGAGGCGCGGCCAACCCGCTGGCGACGATCCTGTCGCTGGCGATGCTGCTGCGCTACTCGCTCGGACGCGCCGACCTCGCCGGGCGGATCGAGGACGCCGTCAGCGCGGTGCTCGACCACAACCTGCGCACCGCCGACATCATGTCCGCCGGCATGCAGCAGGTCGGCACCGCGGCGATGGGCGACGCGGTGGTGGAGGCGCTGCGCACCGGCGCCTGAGGCGACAGCCGCAATCGCTGGCCCTATAATCTACGGCCCGCGCGGGACCCCGCGCGGGCCGTTAACGTCTCTGAGGGCAATGCAGATGCAGCGCGTAGGGTTTGTCGGGTGGCGTGGCATGGTCGGCTCGGTGCTGATGGACCGGATGCTGGTCGAGGACGATTTCGCCGGGATCGCCGAGCCGGTCTTCTTCACCACCTCGCAGGTCGGGCAGCCGGGGCCGGAGATCGGTCGCGAGGTGCCCGCGCTGCGCGACGCCACGGACCTCGAGCAGCTCGGCAAGCTCGATGTCATCGTCTCGTGCCAGGGCGGCGACTACACCAAGCAGGTCTACGGTCCGCTGCGCGCCAGCGGCTGGGACGGCTACTGGATCGATGCCGCCTCGGCGCTGCGCATGACCCCCGACAGCGTGATCATCCTCGACCCGGTCAACCGCGACGTCATCGACCGCGCGCTGGACGGCGGCATCCGCAACTACATCGGCGGCAACTGCACCGTCAGCCTGATGCTGATGGCGCTCGGCGGGCTGTTCCGCGCCGGCCTGGTCGAGTGGGTCTCGTCGATGACCTACCAGGCCGCCTCCGGCGCGGGGGCGCAGAACATGCGCGAGCTGCTCGCGCAGATGGGCGAGGCGCACGCCGCGGTGGCGCCGCTGCTCGCGGACCCGGCCTCGGGCATCCTGGAGATCGACCGCCTGGTCGCCGAGACGCTGCGCGGCGACGCCTTCCCGACCCGCCAGTTCGGCGTGCCGCTGGCCGGCAGCCTGATCCCGTGGATCGACGTCGCGCTCGACAGCGGGCAGAGCAAGGAAGAGTGGAAGGGCGGGGTCGAGACCAACAAGATCCTCGGCCGCGAGTCGAACCCGATCCCGATCGACGGCCTCTGCGTGCGCATCGGCGCGATGCGCTGCCACAGCCAGGCGCTGACGGTGAAGCTGACCCGCGACGCGCCGCTCGACGAGATCGAGGGGCTGCTCGCCGCCGCCAACGACTGGGTCCGGGTGATCCCCAACGACCGCCAGCGCTCGATGCGCGAACTGACCCCGGCGGCGGTGACCGGCACCATGCAGGTGCCGATCGGCCGGCTGCGCAAGCTGCAGATGGGCGGCGAGTACCTGGCCGCCTTCACCGTCGGCGACCAGCTGCTGTGGGGCGCGGCCGAGCCGCTGCGGCGCATGCTGCGCATCCTGCTCGAGCGTGGCTGACACGGCCCCGCACGGTCCCTGCCGGTCAAGGTTGCCCGCGATGCGTGTGCCGGCGGCGAGGAAGTGCGGCTAGTGGCTTGTTTGATTGTGGTTTATATTCGTCTAACCTAGGGATAGTCGGCCGGGCTGCCAGGCGGCAGCGGGGAGGCCGGCGACACTTGTCTGACCGGCCCACGGAACTGGCCGGTCATAACAACAAGCGGGATCGAACATGCTGAAGCGACTGTTCCTGATGCTGGCTGGTGCGGCGCTGCTGCTCCCGATCGGGGTGTCCGCGATTGGACTGGGCGAGATCAAGCTCAACTCGGCCCTGGACGAGCCACTCAGGGCCGAGATCGGGCTGGTCTCGGTGGTCGCCGAGGAGATCGACGAGCTCAGCGTGCGGCTGGCGCCACGCGACCAGTTCGAGCGCGCGGGGATCGAACTGACCAAGACCCTGCAGGCGATCCAGTTCAGCACCGTGGTCGGCGCCGACGGCAAGCCGACGATCCGCGTCACCACCCGCGATGCGGTCAGGGAACCGTTCCTTAACTTCCTCGTCGAGGTCAACTGGCCGGCCGGCAGGGTCTACCGCGAGTACACGCTGCTACTGGATCCACCGGTAATGATGCGAGGGGCGCCCCCGATCAGCCAGGCACCCACCCTCTCGGAACCGGCGGCCGCGAGGCCGCCGACCGTTTCTGCCCCCGCGAGCGGGGCCGCTGTCGCCGCCGCGACCTACGGCCCGGTGCAGCGCGGCGAGACGCTGTGGTTGATCGCCGAGCGGCTGCGCCCGGACAGCAGCGTCAGCGTCGAGCAGGTGATGGTGGCGCTGCTGAGCGCCAACCCGGAGGCCTTCCTGCGCAACAACATCAACGGCCTCAGGGCCGGGGTCGTGCTGCGCGTGCCGAGCCGCGAGGAGATGACCGCGTTCAGCGCCAGCGAGGCCGCCGCCGCCTCGCGCCAGCAGCACGCGGACTGGGACAGCTACCGCGACCGGCGTGCCGCCGAGGCCGGCGCCGCGCCGCGCACGCAGCCGGCTGCGCCCGCCGCGGAGAAACCGCGCGCCGAGCAGGCCCCGGCCGAGCCGCAGCTGAAGCTGGTGGTGCCGGAGCGCGGCGAAGAGGGCAAACCGGCGCAGGCCCCCGAGGGGACCGGCGATGCCCCGAGCGGTGACCTGGCGACCCTGCAAAAGCAGCTGGCGATCGCCAACGAGGAGGCCGAGGCGCGGCGCCTGCAGAACGAGGAGCTGCGCGCCCA
>DATCZX010000448.1:0-3211 GCA_036525695.1 Gammaproteobacteria bacterium
GTGCTGCTGTACCGCTGGCAGCGCTGAAGGGGCGCGCTCAGCCGCCCGGCAGCGAGGCCGGGTCGAGCCGCTCCATCAGGTAGCAGAGGCAGTCCTGGCGGATCACCGAGGCGTCGAGCGTCAGCATCGACGGCATCACCGGCTGGCGCGTCACCAGCCGGCCGTCGCTGACGGTGAAGTAGTCGGCGGTGACGTCGCGCCCGTCGTCGTCACATGCCGCCAGGCAGCTGCCGTCGGCGCCGTCGACCCAGCCGAACTGCGCGCCGGCCGGCAGCTCGCGGAAGTTCAGGTGATCGAGGTCGGGCAGCAGCTGCAGCCCGGGGCCGCCCGGGGTGAAGCCGAACGGCTGCTCCGGCGGCACGCGCACCACGGCGACGGTGTGGAACAGGTCCATGTCGTGCAACGGCACCGGTTGGTCGGGGATCGCCGCCAGGTGCAGGCAGGCGTCGAGGTAGTCGAGCGCGTGGTCGGCGCCGAGGCGCTGGCCGACCTGGCCGCACTCGAGCGTCACCGCCGGGCAGAGCCGGGCGAAGGCCGCGGACTGCACGCCGCGCGGGCGCACGAAGTAGACCACCGTGCGGCCGAACAGCGTGGCCAGGTGGAAGAAGCGCGAATCGAGCCGGTTGAGGCAGGCGTAGTGCGGGTTCAGCCCGGTGTTGTTGTGCACGTCGACGCTGGCGAAGACGCCGCGCGCGTGCATCGTCTCGAGCAGCGTCGCCATCATCGCGGCCTCGGCCGAGCCGGTCTCCGCGCCCCCGGGCCAGATGCGGTTGTAGTCGGGCTGGCCGTCGAGGCGGCGCACGCCGTGGCGCGCCGCGGCGACGTTGCCGACGAACAGCGACAGCGCGCGCGGCAGCGGCTGCGCGCCGCCGCCGGGGGCGTAGCGGCGCAGCAGCCGCTGCACCGCCTGCAGGCCGGTGACCTCGTTGCCGTGCAGCAGGATCGACACGAACAGCGCCGGCTCGCGCCGCCCCGGCAGGTGCAGCAGCGTCGGCCCCGGCAGCAGCCGGTGCAGCTCGCTGGCGGCGCAGTCGAGGAAGCCGTCCGGGAGCCGTTCGAGGACCGTCAGCATCTCAGCCCTCCCACTCGTGCACCGGGCGGCCGCTGCGCTGGCCGTCGAGGTAGGCGGCCGCCAGCCCGTGCATGTCGGCGCCGTGGCGCCGCACCCAGGCACGCTGCCAGGCACTGCCGGTGCGCCCGGTGCGCACGCGCGCCTCGATCAGCTCGAGGTAGTCGTCGCGGTCGCCGCGCTCGACCCCGAGCCGCTCCAGGCCGCGCCGGGCGGTGGCCAGCAAGCGCTCGACGAACAGCGCGGTGACGGACCCGTGGCGCCCGTTCAGCCAGGTCACCTCGGCCGCCAGCCCGTCGCGCGCGGCGGCGTAGAAGTTGTCGCGCGCCCGCGCGAACGGCAGGCCCTGCTCCGGCGCCGCGGGGTCGGCGGCCAGCTCGCTGACCAGGCCGTAGAACAGCGCCGCGTTGGCGATGCAGTCGACCAGCGTCGGCCCCGCCGGCAGCGTGCGGTGCTCGAGCCGCAGGTGCGGGCGGGCGTCGGCGTCGCTGCCGAGCAGCAGCCGGTTCCAGCGCCAGATGGTGCCGTTGTGCAGGCGCAGGTGGGCGAAGCTCTCCGGGGGCTCGTCGAGCAGCACCGGCAGCATCACCGGGTAGTCGCGCCGGTTGCACTCGAACAGCTCCTGCGGCGAGCGCTCGAGGTAGCCGTGACCGAAGGTGACGCGCTGCGGCCCGCCGCCGGCGCCGACGTCGACCGCCTGCTCGAACACCGGGATGCGCGTCTCCGCCCACAGGTCGCGGCCGAACAGGTAGGGCGAGTTGGCCGCGGCGGCGACCAGCGGCGCGGCGACCAGGTGGGCCGCGTTGAACAGCCGCGGCGCGTGCGCGGGGTCGCACTGCAGGTGCACCTGGAACGAGGTCGCGACCGACTCCAGCATGACCCCGGGGAAGACCAGCTCGAGGCGCTCGCGGCCGTCGATCACGACCCGCGTCGGCACCCCGCCGCGCAGCCGCAGCAGCTGCTCGTTGAGCGCGCGGTAGCGGTGCTGGTCGGTCATGTTGTCGAGCTGCAGGTCGGCCTCGGTGAGGGTCGGCCAGATGCCGATGCTGGCCAGCTCGGCGCCGAGCGCGTGCGCCGCGGCGTTGCAGCGCTCCCAGGTGCGCTCCAGGTCGCGGTGCAGCTGGCGCAGGCCGGACCCCTCGAGCGCCTGCGGCGCGCCGTTCAGCTCGACGTTGAAGCGGGCCAGCTCGGGCACCACGTCGGGGTCGCCGAGGCGCTGCAGCAGCGGCTCGTTGAGCGGCGCCGGGCGCAGCGCGCGGTCGACCAGGCAGGTCTCGAGCTCGAAGCCGCCGGCGTGCTCGCCGCGGTCGAAGCGACCGTCGTGCAGCTGGCGCGCGAGCAGCGCGGTCTCGGCGTCGAGACGCCGGCCGAAGGCGCTGAAGTCGCCCGGGGTGAACTCGACGGCGGAGATCTCCTGGCCCATCCGCGCGCCTCAGCCGGCCGCGGTCAGCGCGGCGTCGAGCGCGCGCAGCCGCTCCGGCGTGCCGACGTCGCACCAGCGCCCGCGCCAGTGCTCCCCGGCGACCGCGTCGCGGGCGAGCGCGGCGTGCAGCAGCGGGGCCAGCGGGAAGCGGCCGGGCCGGCAGCCGGCGAACAGCGCCGGGTCGAGCACCGCGATGCCGCTGTAGGTCAGCGTGGCGCCGCCGGCCGTGCGCACGCGCCCGCCGGCGAGGCTGAAATCGCCGCCCGGGTGGTGCGCCGGGTTGTCCACCAGCACCAGGTGGGCGAGCCCGTCGGGGCGGGCCGGCAGGCGCGCGAACGGGAAGTCGCTCCAGGTGTCGCCGTTGACCACCGCGAACGGCTCCGGGCCGAGCAGCTCGAGGGCCTGGAGGATGCCGCCGCCGGTCTCCAGCGCGCCGTCCGGCTCGCGCGAGTAGCCGAGCTGCACGCCGTAGCGGCGGCCGTCGCCGAGCGCCGCCTCGCTCTGCGCCCCGAGGTGGGCCAGGTTGACCACCACCTCGGTGATCCCGGCCGCGGCCAGCGCCCGCAGGTGGTGCTCGGCCAGCGACCGCCCGGCGACCCGCAGCAGCGGCTTCGGGGTGGTGTCGGTCAGCGGCCGCATGCGCTCGCCGCGACCGGCCGCGAGCAGGATCGCCCTCATCGCGTGGCGGCGCGCCGCACGCTGTCCAGCGGCGGCAGGCC
>DATCZX010000449.1:0-8656 GCA_036525695.1 Gammaproteobacteria bacterium
CGCGGGCTCGCCGGCGGGCAGCTGCTGTCGCAGGAGGGTTACGCCGGCAAGGACCGGCTGGGTGCGTTCGGCAGCTACCAGTGGCTGGGCGCGCCGGCGCTGAAGCCGAACGACCTGCTCGGGCTGGCCGCCAGCCGGCCGCTGCTGCACGGCGCGGCGCTGGCGGATTTCCTGCAGCGCGCGGCGGGCCACTGCGGTGCCCTGGTCGGGATGCTCGAGGACCTGCCGCTGGCGGCCAACCGGGTGCGCCTGGTGCAGGGCGAGGACGCGCACGGCGTGCCGCTGGTCGACGTCGTCCACGACGCCGACCCGGCGACGCTGGCGCTGGCGCAACGGGTGCGCGACGAGGGGCTGCGGATCCTCGCCGCCGCCGGTGCCGAGGAGGCGTGGGCCGGTGACCTGCGGCCGCTGCACAACCTCGGCGGGACCCCGATGGGGCGTGACCCGCAGGCCTCGGTCACCGACGGCTTCGGCCGCACCCACGACCACCCGAACCTGTTCGTCGCCGGCAACAGCCTGTTCCCCAGCGCCGGCGCCGTGCACCCGACCTTCACCACCCACGCGCTGGCGCTGCGCGCCGCCGAGCAGCTGGTCGCCGAGTGGGGCGACTACGCCGGTTAGTCGAGCCGGCCGGAGAAAGGGGCCGGCGGCGCTCGACCCGGCGTGAGGTCGTGCGCCGGAGGCGGCGCGCGGGAAAAGCGCGGCCATTCGCGGTAGGCTGGCTGCAGGGCGCCGCCGCGCAGGCGGCCGGGTGCAGGGGAGGTGGCGATGACCCACGTCTTCCGCGGGCAGTTCGCCTGGCACGAACTGCTGACCAGCGATGCCGAGGGGGCGGCGGCGTTCTACCGTGCGCTGTTCGGCTGGGACGTCCACGCCTGGGACGGCGGCCTCGTGCCGTGCACGCTGCTGGGGCGCGCGGGAGCGCCGTTCGGCGCGATCTCGGCGCTGCCCGAGGGGGCCGACGCCGCGACGCTCGCCCCGGCCTGGTACAGCTACGTCCACGTCCCGGATCTCGACGCCAGCGTCGAGCTGGCCGTGCGCCTCGGCGGTGACCTGCTGGCGGGGCCGTTCGACGCGCCGGGCATCGGTCGCAGCGCCGCGCTGCGCGACCCGGAGGGAGCGCTGTTCAGTGTCATCACCGGTGCCGACCCGGAACGCCTGCACCTGCCAACCCGCGCCCCGGGGCAGTTCTGCTGGCACGAGCTGCATGCCCGCGACCCGGCCTCGATGGCGTCGTTCTACGCGGCGCTGTTCGACTGGCGCGCCGAGACGGTGCGGGTGGACGGCCGCGACTACCGCGTGCTGCACTGCGGCGACGCGCCGGTGGCGGGTATCGCCAACGCTGCCGGTGAACGCGAGCCGCACTGGCGGGTCTACGTAGAGGTGGCCGACGTGGCCGCCGCGGTGCGGGGAGCGCGCGCGCTCGGTGGGCGGCTGCTGCGGCCGGTGAGCGAACTGGCGGCCGGCCACCACGCCCTGATCGGCGACCCGCAGGGCGCGGTCATCGCGCTGTTCGAAACCAGGCCGGGGAGGGGCCACGCATGAACCGCCCGCCCAGTTGGAAGGCCCTCGCCGCTCTGTGTGGCCTGCTGGGGTCCACCGCGGTCGCGGCCGAGCGCTGCCACGTGGTGCCGCAGTCGGGCGCCGAGGCGGCGCTCGGCGAAGTGGTCAGCGGCAGCCTGCTGGTGCAGTTCTGCGCGGCCTGCGGCGACCGTGCCCCGGTGCCGGTGCACGTCGCCAGCGTGGCGACGCAGCCGTGGGACGGCAAGGGGGTGGTGCTCGAGGGCGAGCGCTTCACCTGGGCCGAGCTGCAGCAGGCGCGGCAGGCGCGCGACGGGCGGCTCTACCGCTTCGTGGTGCTGCTGACCGGCAAGGACGAGGTCGGCCGCGAGTTCCTGCTCGACGCGCTCGCCGACCACTACGCCGAACCCCCGGTAGCGGTGCTGCTGAACGGCCAGCGCGCGGACCTCGGCCGGCTGTTCCTGCAGACCGGCGACGGCCGCTGGCGCAACCTCGGCGCCAGCGCGGGCTGCCGGGTCGAGTTGCCGGAGCTGGCCTGGTCGCTGCCGGAGCGCGACCCGCGCCAGGAGCGGCCGCCGCTGACCGAGTTGCTGACCGCGATCGACCGGCGCGTCTACGACGGCGCGCGCTTCGCCAGCGAGTGGCAGGCCGCCAGCGCGCAGCCGCTGCTGGCGGCGCCCGACAGCGCCGCCGACCGCGTCGGGCTGGTGGCTGCCGGGGCCCCGGTCGCGGCGCTCGAGGTGGTCACCCGGGTCGACCCCGGCCGGGTCCGCGTGCTGCGCGACCACGGCCCGTTCCGTGCCGGCGACGTGCTCTACGTCCTCGACGGTCTCGGCACCGGCCAGCACCGCGTCTGGCACTACGGGCGCGTGATCGAGGCCGATACCCGGGGCCTGGCGCAGCAGCAGGCGGAGGGCGCGGGCGGCGCCTGCAGCGGAGCGGCCGGTTGCTGGGGCCTCGCCGAGACGGCCCCCTCCGAGACCTGGTGGGGCTGGGTGCGCGGCAGCGACGGCACCGCGGGCTGGGTGCAGCAGCCGCAGCAGGGGTTCGCCGGCGTGCTCACCGCGGCGCGCGGCGGTACGCTGCGGCGCCCGGGCGGTTGAAGACGCCGCACGGGCAGGCCGCCCAGGCCACTTTCAGGCACTATAGTTCCCCTGCGGTGGCTCGTGCCGCCGCGCGGGCGGTTGTGAATGGCTGGAGCGTGCATTAAGGTGCATGCGGTTCGTGGCCGGCCCCCCGGCCCTCCCGACAACGCTTTCCCGGGATCACGATGACTGCTGCCGCCTGCCCCCGCGAGGGCTTCCTAGAGATCGAGGGCACGCGTCTCGAATACCACTGGCTGGGGCCGGGTCCGGCGGCTGCGCCGACCCTGGTGCTGCTGCACGAGGGGCTCGGCTGCGTGGCGATGTGGCGCGATTTCCCGCGCCAGCTGGCCGCCGCCACGGGTTGCGGCGTGCTGGTCTACAGCCGCGCCGGCTACGGTGCCTCCGACCCGGTGCCGCTGCCGCGGCCGGTCAGCTACATGCACCGCGAGGCGCTCGAGGTGCTGCCGCGCGTGCTCGACGCCCTCGAGGTGCGCGAGGCGATCCTGGTCGGCCACAGCGACGGCGGATCGATCGCGCTGATCTACGCCGGCGGCGGGCAGCCCGGCGGGCGGCTGCGCGGCCTCGCGCTGCTCGCGCCGCACGTGTTCAACGAGCAGGTCTGCGTCGACAGCATCCGCGCGGCCGGCGAGGCCTACGCCAGCACCGACCTGCGCCAGCGGCTGGTGCGCTACCACGGCGACAACGTCGACGTCGCCTTCCGCGGCTGGAACGACGTCTGGCTGCACCCGGACTTCTGGCACTGGAACATCGAGGAGTACCTGCCCGGCGTCCGCGTGCCGGTGCTGGTGCTGCAGGGCGAGCAGGACGAGTACGGCACCGCGCGGCAGCTCGAGGCGATCCGCGCGCAGGTCGCCGGGCCGGTCGACACCCGCCTGCTGCCCGGCTGCCGGCATGCGCCGTTCCGCGACCAGCCCGAGCGGACGCTGCGCGCGCTCACCGACTTCGTCGCCGCGCTCGAGCTGCCGGCGGCCACCCATCCACGCCGCGACTGCGGCACCTGAGGCTGCCCGGCCGCACCGCGCGCCGGTCGACAAGGAGAGACGACGATGCGCCTGGAAAACTACCTCGGTGGACGCTGGGTCGCCGGCAGCGAGGCCGGGGCGCCGCTGCTCGACCCGGTCAACGGCCGCGAGCTGGCACGCGCCGGCAGCGCCGGCATCGACCTGACCGGCGCGCTGCAGTACGCGCGGCAACAGGCGGCGGGGCTGCACGCCCTCGGCTACCGCCAGCGCGCCGTGCTGCTGAAGGCGGTCGCCGAACTGCTCGCCACGCAGCGCGACAAGTACTACCAGCTGGCGCTGGAGAACTCGGGCAACACGCGGACCGACGCGGCGCTCGACATCGACGGCGGCATCGGCACGCTGCGCTACTACGCCGCCATCGGCGAGGGGCTCGGTGACGGCAGCTGGCTGGTCGAACCGGGCAGCGAGCGGCTGGCGCGCGACGCGGCGTTCCGCGCGGTGCACCTGCTGACGCCGCTGAACGGCGTCGCGCTGCACATCAACGCGTTCAACTTCCCCTCCTGGGGGTTGTGGGAGAAGGCCGCGGTGGCGCTGCTCTCCGGCGTCCCGGTGATGGCCAAGCCGGCGACGGTGACGGCGTTGCTGGCCAACGTCATGGTGCGCGACGTGATCGAGGCCGGGATCCTGCCTCCCGGCGTGCTGTCGCTGCTCTGCGGTGGCGGCCACACGCTGCCCGACCTGCTCGGGCCGTACGACGCGCTGGCCTTCACCGGCTCGGTCGAGACCGCGCAGCTGCTGCGCCGCAACCACCACCTGCTGACCATCAACCCGCGGATCAACGTCGAGGCCGACAGCCTCAACGTCGCGCTGCTCGGGCCCGACGCCACGCCGGGCAGCGCGGAGTTCGGCCTGTTCGTCGCCGAGGTGGTGCGCGAGATGACGCAGAAGGCGGGGCAGAAGTGCACCGCGATGCGCCGCCTGCTGGTGCCGGCGGCGCAGCTCGACGCGGTCACCGAGGCGCTGCGCGAGGCGCTCGCCGCGGTGGTGGTCGGCGACCCGCGCAACCCCGAGGTGCAGATGGGGCCGCTGGTCAGCAAGGAGCAGCAGCGCCAGGCCTGGCACGGGATCGCCCGGCTCGAGGGCGAGGCCGACCTGGTCTGCGGCGGCCGCGGTGATTTCCCGCTGGTCGACGCCGATCCCGCGCGCGGCTGCTTCGTGCCGCCGACGCTGCTGCGCTGCGCGCACCCCGAGGGCGGCATGGTGGTGCACCAGGTCGAGGTGTTCGGCCCGGTGGCGACGCTGATGCCGTACCGCAGCCCGTCCGAGGCCTACGCGCTGGCCGCGCGCGGCGGCGGCTCGCTGGTCGCCTCGGTGTTCAGCGGCGACGATGCCTTCGCCACGGCCGCCGCCGTCGCGCTGGCGCCGGTCCACGGGCGCGTGCTGCTGGTCGACGCCGCCATCGGCGGCTCCCACACCGGGCACGGCGTGGTGATGCCGCAGTGCGTGCACGGCGGCCCCGGCCGCGCCGGCGGGGGCGAGGAGCTGGGTGGGCTGCGCGGGCTGCGTTTCTACCACCAGCGCAGCGCCCTGCAGGGGCGCGCCGAGCGGCTCGAGGCACTGCGCGGGGAGGGCTCCGCGCTGCCGGGGTGAGGCCGGGCGCCTGCCGTCGCGGCAGCTGGAGATGAACTATGGTTCTGCACAGCGGGCGTCCCGTGGCGCTCGCGGCTGCACGGTGAAGCCTCATTCAACACAACGGGTTACGCTTACTGCGGCAGCCTGCATGCAGAATAGTGCATCAGGGGTTGTGAAATCCCGTAACTGCATTATAATGCACGTCATCCCGGGGGGACCTCCCCTCCCTGCCGAGCACAGGAGCATGCACCGATGATCGACTTCCAGACCCATCCCGACCGCTACCGGCACTGGAAGCTCAGGGTCGACGCCCCGGTCGCCTACCTGACCATGGACGTCGACGCCGAGGCCGGGCTGCGCCCCGGCTACGAGCTGAAGATGAACTCGTACGACCTCGGCGTCGACATCGAACTGTACGACGCCGTGCAGCGGCTGCGCTTCGAGCACCCCGAGGTGCGCACCGTGGTGATCGACTCGAACAAGCAGCGCATCTTCTGCGCCGGCGCCAACATCCGCATGCTCGGCCAGTCGACGCACGGCCACAAGGTGAACTTCTGCAAGTTCACCAACGAGACCCGCAACGGCATCGAGGACGCCAGCGAGAACTCGCACCAGCGCTACCTGTGCGCGGTCAACGGCACCGCCGCGGGCGGCGGCTACGAGCTGGCGCTGGCCACCGACCACATCCTGCTGATCGACGACGACAGCGCCGCGGTGTCGCTGCCCGAAGTGCCGCTGCTGGCGGTGCTGCCGGGCACCGGCGGGCTGACCCGGCTGGTCGACAAGCGCAAGGTGCGCCGCGACCTGGCCGACGTCTTCTGCTCGATCGAGGAGGGGGTCAAGGGGCAGCGCGCGGTGGACTGGCGCCTGGTCGACGAGATCGCCCCGACCTCGCAGTTCGAGCAGCGCGTGCGCGGGCGCGCCGAGGCGATGGCCGCGGAGAGCGACCGCCCGCTCGACGCCCAGGGCGTCGCGCTGACCGCGCTGCAGCGCGAGTTCAGCGCCGACGGCGTGCGCTACCCGAACCTGGAGGTCAGCGTGGACCGCGACAAGCGCACCGCCACGCTGACGCTGCACGGCCCGTCCGCGCCGGCGCCGGCCGATGCCGCCGCGCTGCAGGCGCAGGGGGTCGACTTCTGGCCGCTGGCGCTCGCCCGCGAGCTCGACGACGCGATCCTGCACCTGCGCACCAACGAGACCGAGGTCGGCACGCTGATCTTCAAGACCCGCGGCGACGCCGACGCGGTCAGCGCCTACGAGGCGCTGCTCGAGGCCAACGCCGGCCACTGGCTGGTGCGCGAGATCGTGCTCTACTGGAAGCGCACGCTGAAGCGCATCGACGTCACCTCGCGCACGCTGTTCACGCTGGTCGAGCCGGGCAGCTGCTTCGTCGGCATGCTCGCCGAGCTGGTGTTCGCCGCCGACCGCAGCTACATGCTCGACGGCCAGTTCGAGGGCGACGCCACCCCCGAGGCCTGCCTGCGCCTGAGCGGGTTCAACTTCGGCCCGCTGCCGATGGGCAACGGCCTGACCCGGCTGCAGACCCGCTTCCTCGGCGAGCCGGCGTCGGTCGACGCCGCCCGCGCGCGGATCGGCCAGGACCTCGACGCGCGCGCCGCGCTCGATGCCGGGCTGGTCACCTTCGCCCCCGACGACATCGACTGGGAGGAGGAGATCCGCTTCGCCCTCGAGGAGCGCGCGAGCTACTCGCCCGACGCGCTGACCGGGATGGAGGCGAACCTGCGCTTCGCCGGCGTCGAGACCACCGAGACCAAGATCTTCGGCCGGCTGACCGCCTGGCAGAACTGGATCTTCCAGCGGCCCAACGCCGTCAGCGACAGCGGTGCGCTGAAGCTCTACGGCACCGGCACCCGTCCCAATTTCAACCACGAGAGGGTTTGAACACCATGTCCGATGTGAACGTTGAAGTCAGCTACGACGACCTGATCCCGAACAACGTCGACCTGTCCAGCGACCGCCGCCTTAAGCGCGCGCTGGAGGAGTGGCACCCGGGCTACATCGACTGGTGGAAGAACATGGGGCCGGAGGGTTTCCAGGAGGCCCAGGTCTACCTGCGCACCGCGGTCGGCGTCGACCCGGCCGGCTGGGCCAAGTTCGGCTACGTCAAGATGCCCGAGTACCGCTGGGGCATCCTGCTGGCGCCGCAGGAAGAGGGCCGCACCATCAGCTTCGGCAAGCACAAGGGCGAGCCGGCCTGGCAGGAGGTGCCGGGCGAGTACCGCTCGCTGCTGCGCCGGCTGATCGTGGTGCAGGGCGACACCGAGCCGGCCTCGGTCGAGCAGCAGCGCCACCTCGGCACCACCGCGCCGTCGCTGTACGACCTGCGCAACCTGTTCCAGGTCAACGTCGAGGAGGGCCGTCACCTGTGGGCGATGGTCTACCTGCTGCAGAAGTACTTCGGCCGTGACGGCCGCGAGGAGGCCGAGGCGATGCTGCGCCGCCACTCCGGCGACGCCGACAAGCCGCGCCTGCTCGGCGCCTTCAACGAGGCGACCCCGGACTGGCTGTCGTTCTTCATGTTCACCTACTTCACCGACCGCGACGGCAAGATGCAGCTGGCCTCGCTGGCCGAGTCGGGCTTCGACCCGCTGTCGCGCAGCTGCCGCTTCATGCTGACCGAGGAAGCGCACCACATGTTCGTCGGCGAGAGCGGCGTCAGCCGCGTGATCCAGCGCACCTGCGAGGCGATGAAGGCGGCCGGCATCGAGGACCCGAACGACATCGAGCGGGTGCGCGCGCTGGGCGTGATCGACCTGCCGACGATCCAGAAGAAGATCAATTTCCACTTCGCGGTGACCCTGGACCTGTTCGGTGCCGAGGTCTCGACCAACGCCGCCAACGCGTTCAACGCGGGCCTCAAGGGGCGCTTCCAGGAGACCAAGATCGACGACGACCACCAGCTCGAGAACAGCACCTACCCGGTGATGAAGTACCTCGACGGCGCCTTCACGATGGTCGACGAGCCGGCGCTCAACGCGATCAACGCGCGGCTGCGCGACGACTACGTCAAGGACGCCGAGGGCGGGGTCAAGCGCTGGAACAAGGTGATCACCAAGACCGGCATCGACTACGAGGTGAAGCTGCCGCACACCGCGTTCAGCCGGCGCATCGGCGAGTTCGCCGAGATCTCGGTGACGCCCGGCGGCATCGTCGTCAGCGCCGACGCCTGGAAGGCCCAGCGCGACGAGTGGCTGCCCTCGCTCAGCGACCTCGAGCACATCAACAGCCTGATGCAGCCGGTGCGCGAGCCCGGCCAGTACGCCAGCTGGATCGCCGAGCCGAAGGTCGGCATCGACAACCAGCCGGGCGACTTCGAGTACGTGCGCCTGGCGTCGTGAGCGAGGATGGTTGATGCAGGCTGCCGGCCGGGCTGCGGCCCGGCCGGCTTTCCTAAGGTCGGGCTTCAGCCCGACG
>DATCZX010000450.1:0-15204 GCA_036525695.1 Gammaproteobacteria bacterium
CAGCGCGCGGCGGCCAGTTACTTCGGCCTGCCACGCGACGAGGATTTCCGCGTCTCGACGGCGTGGAGCGCGCGGCGGGTGTTCAACTTCATCCGCGGCACCGGCGGCTGGGGACACGCCTACCCGATCGCCCTCGACGGCGGCGAGCAGCGGCTGCGCACGGCGCTGGGGTACACGGCGGAGGGCGCGTTGCCGGCACCCGCGGTGCGCGTCGGCAACGCGCTGCGGGTGCGCTGCTCGCCGGGCGTGCTGCACGCGACGCTCGACGGCTAGTCAGCCGCCCTGCTTGCCCGGTTTCAGCAGCACCGCGGTGTAGACCGCGTCCAGCGTGGCGACGGCGTGGCCGTCGGGGTGGGTGAGCTCGACGTTGACGCAGAGCCGCGAGCGGCCGTCGGCGTCCAGGCGCTCGTGGAAGCGGTCGAGCGCCGCGGGGTCGTCGAGCGTGCCGCGGCAGACCAGCTCGCCCTCGACCGGCTCCAGGTAGCGGATGGTGCCGTCGCGGGTGACCAGGTCGGCGTCGATCTCCTGGCTCTCCAGGTAGCGCAGCACCAGGGTCCAGCCGGTGACGATCGCCAGCGCGTAGAGGCTGCCGGCGAAGGCGGTGTAGTGGACGTTGTGGTTCGGCGCCAGCGGGGCGCTGGCGACGATGCGCAGCGGCTCCAGCTCGCGCAGCTCGACGCCGATGTCCGCGGTCAGCGGGATCTCGCGGTGCAGCCAGGCCTGGTAGCGCTCGGCCTGCGACTGCGCGGCCCCGGGCGCGGGCGGACGGCAGCGGTTCACGCCGCGTTCCAGGCCGCGTCGATCCGGCGCAACTCCTTCTGCAGCGGCTTGGAGACCGCGACCACCCCCTCGTTGACGAAGCGCTCGTGGTTGCGCTCGACGCTGTCGGGGTCGTAGAGGTAGTTGACCATCACCCCGAACGAGCCGCGCAGGCGCTCGCTCGAGAGGTCGGCGTACGGGTTGACCCGCTCCAGCCGGGCGCCGTTGGCGAGGTGGAACTGGGCCACCGGGTCGAACACCGAGCGGCTGCCGCGGGCGCGCGCGACGTAGGCCAGGGCGAGGCGGGCGAGCGGCGCGGCGAGCAGCTCGCGCTGCGCGGCGAGGTCGCCGTCGAGCAGCTGCAGCAGCGCCTGCACCGGGTCGCCGACCTCGGCGGCGCTGCACAGCGCGTCGGCGTCCTCGGCGAGCAGCGCGGCGGCGCGCAGCGGG
The DNA here is from genome assembly GCA_036525695.1 of Gammaproteobacteria bacterium. Classification (GTDB taxonomy): domain Bacteria; phylum Pseudomonadota; class Gammaproteobacteria; order QNFN01; family QNFN01; genus DATCZX01. The sequence goes on from DATCZX010000450.1 coordinate 1,210, forward strand.
CCGATCGGGTTGCCGGCGTCGCCGAGGCCGCGCACCACCTCGGCGAAGCGCGGGATCGGCGACAGCGTGGCGTAACGCTCGATCTGCGGGAACTCGGCGACCAGCTCGGCCATCACCTGCTTGATCAGGAAGTTGCCGAAGGAGACGCCGCGCAGGCCGTCCTGGCAGTTGTTGATCGAGTAGAAGATCGCGCTGTCGGCGCTGGCCGGGTCGAGCAGCGGCGTGTCGAGGTCGAGCAGCGGCGCGGCGCCGGCCGGCAGCCCCTTGACCAGCGCCACCTCGACGAAGATCAGCGGGTCGTCGGGCAGCGCCGGGTGGAAGAAGGCGAAGCAGCGGCGGTCGTCGGCGAGGCGCCGGCGCAGGTCGCCCCAGCCCTGGATCAGGTGCACCGCCTCGTAGTGGATCAGCCGTTCGAGGACCGCCGCCGAGCTCTCCCAGTCGATCCGCCGCAGCTCGAGGAAACCGCGGTTGAACCAGGAGTGGAACAGGTGGCGGAAATCGGCGTCGATGGCGCGCAGCTGCGGCCGCTGGCGCAGGTGCCTGAGCAGCCCCGCGCGCAGCTGCACCAGCAGCGTGGTGGCGCGGGCGGCGCGGTTGATCCGGCGCAGCAGCTCCTGCCGCGGCGGCTCGACCGTGTCCTGCAGCGCGAGGTAGGCGTCGAGGTCGTCCGGGGCGGCGCGGTAGGCGTCGGCGGCGGCCAGGATCGCGTCCCGGTCCGGGCCGAAATCGTTGGCCAGCATCTCCAGGAAGTCGAGCCGGCCGGCGTCGTCGAGTCCCTCGATCAGCTGCACCACCTCGCGTGCCAGCGCGGTTCCCGACGCCTCGCCGCTGCCGTGCAGCAGCTGGGTGCAGAGCGCGCGCAGCCGTTCCTGCGCGTCGCCGGCGGTCGGCAGGTGCAGCAGGTCGCGGCCGCGGTCGGCGACCGAGTCCCAGAGCTTCTCCAGCCAGCCCGCGCGCATCAGCCGGGTCCCATCAGCACCTCCGGCAGCCAGGTGGCGATGCCGGGGAACAGGCACAGGATGACGATCGCCAGCACCATGCACAGCATGAACGGCAGCGCGCCCATCAGGATCGTGGTCAGCTTGACGTCGGGGACGATGCCGTTGATCACGTAGAGGTTCAGGCCGACCGGCGGCGTGATCAGGCCGATCTCCATGTTGATGGTCAGGATCACCGCGAACCAGTACGGGTCGAAGCCGGCCTGGGTGATGATCGGCAGCAGGATCGGCGTGGTCATCAGGATCACCGCGACCGGCGGCAGGAAGAAGCCGGCGACCAGCAGGAACACGTTGATGATCCCCATCAGCACCCAGCGGTTGACCTCCAGCACGGCGATCGCCTCGGCCACCGACTGGGTCACGAACAGGTAGGAGAGGGTGTAGCTGAACAGCGCCGAGGCGCCGATGATCATCAGGATCATCACGCTCTCGCGCATCGAGTCGGAGATGATGTTCCACATGTGGCGCGGCTTCCACATCCGGTAGATCACCGCGACCAGCACCAGGCAGAACATCGCGCCGACGCCGGCCGCCTCCGAGGGCGTGGCGACGCCACCGTAGAGCACGTAGAGGATGCCGACGATGATGGCCAGGAACGGCAGCACGCGCGGCAGGATGCGCAGCCGCTCGCCCCAGGTCACCTGGCGCGCCATGTCGGTCAGCGAGTAGCCGTGGCGGTGGGCGGTGTAGAGCGCCCAGATCATGAACAGCACGGTCAGCAGCAGGCCGGGCAGCAGGCCGGCGAGGAACAGCCGGCCGATCGAGGTCTCGGTGGCGATGCCGTAGACGATCATCGTGATCGACGGCGGGATCAGGATGCCGAGGGTGCCGCCGGCGGCGATCGAGCCGGTCGCCAGGCCGTCGGGGAAGCCGCGCTGGCGCATCTCGGGGATGCCCATCTTGCCGATCGCGGCGCAGGTCGCCGGCGACGAGCCGGACAGCGCGGCGAAGATCGAGCAGGCGCCGAGGTTCGAGATCACCAGCCCGCCGGGCACCCGGTTGAGCCAGCGGTCGAGCGCCTCGTAGAGGTCCTTGCCGGCCGGCGAGGAGGCGACCGCGGCGCCCATCACGATGAACATCGGGATCGACACCAGCGTGAACTCGGCGAGGCCGGAGTAGAAGGTCTCGGCGACGAAGCCGAGCGAGCCGGTGCCCTCGAAGATGGCCAGGAACGCGATCGCGACCAGGCCGAGGCCGAAGGCGACCGGGATCCCGGTGGCGAGGATGACGATGGTGGCAATGCCGATCAGGATGCCGATGGTCAACGGTTCCATCTCATTCCCCCTCGAACGCGCTGTGCTTTTCCATCGCGAACGGCATGTCGCGACCGGTCAGCAGCGCGATGATGTCGGCGACGTACTGCAGCACCAGCAGGCCGACGCCGATCGGCAGCGCGAGGTACGGGATCCACAGCGGCAGCGCCCACACCGTCTCGGTGCGCCAGCCGTTGACCAGCGCCTCGTGGAACAGCTCGTAGCCGGTCCAGCCGAGCACCAGCGAGAAGGCCAGCCCGCCGAGGCAGGCGAACAGCGCGAGCACCACGCGCGCGCCGTGCGGCAGGAACATCGGCAGCAGGTCGACGTTGACGTGGCCCTTGAGCAGCAGCACGTAGGGGCTGCCGATCAGCGTCGCCCCGACCAGCGCGAAGATCACGTACTCGGTCTGCCACACGGTCGAGGCGACGAGGAAGTAGCGCATCACCACCATCTGGCAGACGACGACGATGGCGGAGGCGATGAGCGCGGCGGCGATCACGCCGCAGAGCCTGGAGAGGGCGGCGACGGCGTCGATGAAGCGGTTCATCGGGACCTCCTGGCGAGGCGTAGAGATGGCACCGGGCGCGGACCGGGGAGGTTCGCGCCCGGTGCCAGTCGGGTCACGTCACTTGACGGCGAGGGCCTTCTCGATCAGCTCCTTGCCACCGGGGACCTTCTCGGCGAACTGCTTGTACGAGGTCTCCTTGGCGATCGCCAGCCAGGCGTCGAAGTCCGCCTTCGACATCTCGGCGATCTCCACGCCGGCGCCCTTGAAGGTGTCGATCATCTTCTGGTCGAGCATCTTGGCCTGCTCGAAGAAGTAGTCCTCGGCCTTCTTGCTCGCGGCGACCAGCGCCTTCTGCTGCGCCTCGTTGAGGCCTTCCCAGCTCTTCTTCGAGATCAGGATCGGCTCGTACATGAACCACAGCGCGTTCTCGCCCGGCGCGGTCAGGCACTTGACCTGCTCGTACAGGCGGTAGGAGACGAACGAGCCGGACGAGGTGTTGGCCGCGTCGAGCACGTTGGTCTGCATGCCGGTGTAGATCTCGGAGCTCGGCATCGACGCGATCGACGCGCCGGCGCCGACCAGCATCTGCTCGAACGCCGGACCGGCGGCGCGCGTCACCTGGCCCTTCATCGACTCCGGCCCGGTGATGCACTGCTTCTTCGACGCGAACGCGCCGGCCAGCCAGGCGTCGGCCAGCACCTTCACGCCCGCCTCGTCGATGATCTTCTTGATGTCGTCCATGAACGGCGAACTGTTCACGCGCTTGGCGCGCTCGTGGTTGCCGACCAGGCCCGGCATCAGGGTCGCCGAGAACTGCGGGTGGCGGCCGCTGGCGTAGTCGAGCGGGAACGCGGAGATGTCGATCTGGCCCTTGACCAGCGCCGGCCACTGCTCCTTCGGCTTCACCAGCGAGGCACCGGGGTAGACCTTGATGTCGAGGTCGACGTTGGCGGCGGCGACCTCGCGGGCGATGATCTGCACCATCTCGTCGCGTGCGTCACCCTTGCCACCGGGCCACTGGTGCGAGGCCTTGAGGCTCGCTGCCTGGGCCGCGCCGGCGACCAGGGCAGCCGCGGCGAGCATCACGGTTCCTGCGGCCATGTGTTTGAAATTCTTCATCTATAAAGCCCTCCTAAGGCGATCTTCGGTAGTTATCGTGGGACCAGGCCGCAGCCCCTGGCGAGGGCGTGGCTGTGGGCAGAAGCTATTACAGGCATGCATGCCTGTCAATCTCAGATTGTATACAAAATACCCTTGCATGAATCCAACAGTGCCGTTAATTTGTGCGCCATGACTACCCTCGCGCAGCTACCCGATGGCCGGTAAACGCACCCTCGAGCTGGTCGGGGCGCTCGAGCAGGAGATCGTCACCGGCCAGCTGCAGCCGGGCACGCGGCTCGACGAGGCCAGCCTGGCGGCGCGCTTCGGGGTATCGCGCACGCCGGTCCGCGAGGCGCTGAACCAGCTGGTGTCGAGCGGGCTGGTCGAGCTGCGCCCGCGCCGCGGGGCGACCGTGGCCGCGCCGGGGCTGAAGCAGCTGCTGGAGATGTTCGAGGTGATGGCCGAGCTCGAGGGGCTGTGCGGGCGCCTCGCCGCGCGGCGCATGTCGGAGGAGGAGCGCGACCTGCTGCAGGCCGCCCACGACGGCAGCCAGGTGCACGTCGACCACGGCGACTCCGACGGCTACTACGAAGCCAACGTCGCCTTCCACGAGGCGATCTACGCCGGCTGCCACAACCGCTTCCTCGCCGAGCAGACGCGCGCGCTGCGCAACCGCCTGGCGCCGTACCGGCGCCTGCAGCTGCGCCGCGTCGACCGCATCGCCGAGTCGAACGACGAGCACGCCGCGGTGCTGCGCGCGATCGTCGACGGCGACGCCAACGAGGCCGACCGCCTGCTGCAGTCGCACGTCACCGTGCAGGGCGGCTCGTTCGCCGACTTCGTCGCCAGCCTGCCGGTGGCGCAGGGTGCACGCGCCGCCGGCTGAGGCCCTGACGCGCCAATCATCGACACCCCGGGAGCCGTGATGACGGACAACGCCAACCTCTACGCCCTGTTCCGCCGGCACTTCCCGGCCGACCCCGGCGCCTGCTGCCTGGAACTGCCCGACGGCCGCGGGCTCGGCTACGGCGAGGTCGACGCGCAGAGCGGGCGGATGGCGCAGCTGCTGGTCGACCTCGGCGTGCAGCCCGGCGACCGCGTGCTGGTGCAGGTCGACAAGTCGCCCGAGGCGGTGCTGCTGTACCTCGGCTGCCTGCGCGCCGGCGCGGTGTTCCTGCCGCTGAACACCGCCTACACCGCGCGCGAGGTCGACTACTTCATCACCGATGCCGAGCCGCGCGTCGCCGTGTGCCGGCCGCAGGAGCGCGCCGCGCTGGCAGCGCTGGCCGACGCGGCCGGCGTCGCCCACCTGCTGACGCTGGACGGGCAGGGCGGCGGCACGCTGATGGAGCGCTTCGCCGGTGCCGCCGACAGCGACCTGGTGCTGCCGCGCGCCGCCGACGACCTCGCCGCGATCCTCTACACCTCGGGTACCACCGGGCGCTCCAAGGGGGCGATGCTGAGCCACGCCAACCTCGCCTCGAACGCCCAGGTGCTGCACGACTACTGGGGCTGGGTGCCGGGCGACGTGCTGATCCACGCGCTGCCGATCTTCCACGTCCACGGCCTGTTCGTCGCGCTGCACACCGCGCTGCTGAACGGCTCGCGGATGCTCTGGCTGCCGAAGTTCGACGCCGACGCGATCGTCGCGCGGCTGCCGCGGGCGACGGTGCTGATGGGCGTGCCGACCTTCTACGTGCGCCTGCTCGAGCACCCCGGTCTGACCCGCGACGCGGTCGCCAACATGCGCCTGTTCGTCGCCGGCTCGGCACCGCTGCTGGCCGAGACCTTCACCGCCTTCGAGCAGGTCACCGGCCACCGCATCCTCGAGCGCTACGGCATGACCGAGGCCGGCATGATCACCTCGAACCCCTATAGCGGCGAGCGCCTGCCCGGCACCGTCGGCTTCTTCCTGCCGGGGACCACCGGCCGGGTCGCCGACGACGCCGGCAACGAGGTGCCGCGCGGAACGGCCGGCGTGCTCGAGATCAAGGGCCCGAACGTGTTCCAGGGCTACTGGCGCATGCCGGAGAAGACCGCCGAGGAGTTCCGCGCCGATGGCCACTTCATCACCGGCGACATCGCGACGATGGCAGCGGACGGGCGCATCAGCATCGTCGGCCGGGCCAAGGACCTGATCATCTCCGGCGGCTACAACATCTACCCGAAGGAGATCGAGCTGCTGATTGACGACCTGCCGGGGGTCAAGGAGTCCGCCGTGATCGGCGTGCCGCACCCCGACTTCGGCGAGGGGGTCACCGCGGTCGTCGTCCGCGACGGCAGCGCCGAGATCGACGAGCAGGGGGTGCTGGACGCGCTGGCCGGCGAGCTCGCGCGCTTCAAGCAGCCGAAGCGGGTCTACTTCGTCGACGAGCTGCCGCGCAACACCATGGGCAAGGTGCAGAAGAACCAGTTGCGCGAGGCGTACCAGGGGACGTTTGCCGGGTAGGCCAGGCGCGTCCGGAGGGCCGTTGCCAACGGCGCGCGGGTAAGCTGTTATCCTCGGACCGGAGCGGGTCTGCAACCCGCGTTGGCGGGGGAGCGCGGATGAGCGATGCGGACGAAATCGGCCACGCGACCGAGATCGATATCAATACGGACGGCCTGATCCAGGACTCGATCCCGCGCACCTACGACACCGGGCAGGATCACGTGATGCCCGAGCACATCGGGCGCTACGACCTGATCGAGCTGCTCGGCAAGGGCAGCATGGGCACGGTCTACTCGGCCTACGACCCGTTCTCGCAGCTGAAGGTGGCGATCAAGGTGGCCAACCCGGGGCTGATCGACGAGACCCCGAACGGCCAGCGCATGCGCAAGCTGTTCTTCAACGAGGCGCACGCGGCCGGGGTGCTGAACCACCCGAACATCCTGAAGATCTTCGATGCCGGGGTCGAGGGCGACACCTGCTTCATCGTCATGGAGTACCTCGCGGGCGTCGGCACGCTGGCGGACTTCACCAAGCCGGCGCGGCTGCTGCCGATCGACGAGGCGGTGAAGATCGTCTACCGGCTGGCCAGCGCGCTCGACTACGCGCACAACAAGGGCATCGTCCACCGCGACATCAAGCCGAGCAACATCCTGGTGACCAAGGACGGCAGCGTGAAGCTGGCGGACTTCAGCATCGCGGTGATCCAGAGCCGCGAGGCCGAGGAGACGCAGCTCGGCGGGGTGATGGGCACGCCGCTGTACATGTCGCCGGAGCAGACCTGCGAGAACGTGGTCACCAGCCTGACCGACATCTTCGCGCTGGGGATCGTCTTCTACCAGCTGCTGACCGGGCGGCACCCGTTCACCGGGGTCACGATCGAGAAGGTGATGTGGAACATCGCCAACCTCGAGCCGCCGCCGCCGAGCAGCCTGCGCAACGAGTGCCCGCCGGAGCTCGACTACATCGTCCGCCGGATGCTCAACAAGAGCCCGCGCAAGCGCTACAGCCGCGGCCTCGAGGCGGCGGCCGAGCTCAGCGTGCTCTACGAGGACCTCGAGTCGATCAAGCGCGAGGTCGACTTCGCCGAGAAGTTCGCCGAGCTGAAGAAGTACGAGTTCTTCAGCGAGTTCTCCACCGCGGAGATGTGGGAGCTGCTGCACGCCGGCAGCTGGAAGATCTTCTCCAAGGGCGAGACGCTGATCCGCGAGGGCGAGCTCGGCAACTCGGTGTTCATCATCGTCTCCGGCTACGCCACCATCAGCAAGGGCGGGCAGCTGATCAGCGACGGTGTCGGCCCCGGGGAGTGCCTCGGCGAGCTCGGCTACCTGGTCGAGATGGAGCGCTCGGCGACGGTGACCGCGAAGACCGACGTGGCGGTGATCGAGCTCAACGACGCCGCGCTGCGCACCGCCGAGGGCAACACCCAGGTGCGCTTCCTCAACGCCTTCGTCAAGGTGCTGTCGTGGCGGCTGATGGAGACCACCAACGCGTCGCTGCAGGCGGCTCCGCGCTAGCCTCGCCCCGGCCTGCCGGCCACCGTACCGCCATGCCCCCGCTCCCGCGTCGACCACGCGGAGCGCCGTTTGCAGCTATAACCAGCATGAGCCGGCGGCACTCTGCTGGGGTCCGCTTCCGCGGCCGAACCGTGTGATCCAGGCATGGACGAGCACAACGACCCGATGCACGAGCCCGATGACGACAACGGCCAGCGCGGCGGCAGCGGCGGCACGCTGATCCAGGACCCGGTCCCGGGACGCAGCCACGCCGGCGAGGCGCGGATGCCGGCGCGCATCGGCCGCTACGAGCTGCTCGAGCAGCTCGGCCGCGGCAGCATGGGGACGGTCTACGCCGCCTACGACCCGTTCTCGCAGCTGAAGGTGGCGATCAAGGTGGCCAACCCGGGGCTGATCGACGAGAGTCGCCACGGCCGGCGGATGCGCCGGCTGTTCTTCAACGAGGCGCACGCGGCCGGGGTGCTGAACCACCCGAACATCCTCAAGATCTTCGACGCCGGGGTCGAGGGCGACACCTGCTTCATCGTGATGGAGTTCCTGGGCGGCGTGCGCACGCTGGCGGAGTTCACCCAGCCCGAGCGGCTGCTGCCGATCCACGAGGCGGTGGCGATGGTCTACCGGCTGGCCAGCGCGCTCGACTACATGCACGGCAAGGGGGTGGTGCACCGCGACATCAAGCCGAGCAACATCCTGGTCGCCAGCGACGGCAGCGTGAAGCTGGCCGACTTCAGCATCGCGGTGATCCAGGGCGCCGAGCCGGGTGGCAAGCCGCTGCGCGGGGTGATGGGCACGCCGCTCTACATGGCGCCCGAGCAGACCTGCGAGGACGTGGTCACCGGGCTGACCGACATCTTCGCGCTGGGCGTGGTCTTCTACCAGCTGCTGACCGGCTGCCACCCGTTCGCCGCGCAGACGGTCGAGAAGGTGCTGTGGAACGTCGCCAACTTCGAGCCGCTGCCGCCGAGCAAGCTGCGCAGCGAGTGCACCCCGGAGCTGGACTACATCGTCCGCCGGATGCTCAACAAGAGCCCGCGCCGGCGCTACAGCCGCGGCCTCGAGGCGGCGGCCGAGCTCAGCGTGCTGTACCAGGACCTCGAGTCGATCAAGCGCGAGGTCGACTTCGCCGAGAAGTTCGCCGAGCTCGGCCGCTACCCGTTCTTCCGCGAGTTCACCACCGCCGAGATGTGGGAGCTGCTGCACGCCGGCAGCTGGAGGGTGCTGGCGCCCGGCGAGGTGCTGATCCGCGAGGGCGAGCGGGGCCACGCGGTCTACATCGTGGTCTCCGGCTACGCGACGGTGACCAAGGGCGGGCAGGTGGTCACCGACGGCCTCGGTCCCGGCGAGTGCCTCGGCGAGCTCGGTTACCTGGTCGAGGTCGAGCGCACGGCGACGGTGACCGCCAAGACCGACCTCGCGGTGATCGAGCTGAACGAGGACGCGCTGTGCACGGCCGACGGCACCACGCAGATGCGCTTCATGAAGGCCTTCGTCCGCGTGCTGTCGTGGCGCCTGATGGAGACCACCGCCACCGCGCTCGGCGGCGCGACCGCTAGCGCGCCCGGGACGCCATCCCCGCCGCGCTCCCGCGGCTGACCCCGCCCCCGTACAGCGCCACCCAGAGCGTGCCGTCCGGGCCTACGGCGAGGCCGCTGATCGACGCCCCCGACAGCCCGCGCACCTCGCGCCAGGCCCCGGCGTCGAGCACGAACAGCCCGCGCTGCCAGCTGGCGGCCCAGACGCGACCTGCATGGGTGGCGAGCGCGCTGACCGGCGTCTGCATCAGCGGTGGCAGCCCGGCCTGCGGGCGGCCCTGGTGGTCGAAGCGCTGCACGCCGCGCGGCGTACCGACCAGCCAGCCGCCACCCTCCTGCGCCAGCACGGCGCTGATCAGGCCGCTGGCGCTGAGCACGCGGCGCCAGCCGGCGGCATCGAGACGCCACAGCTCGTCGCCGACGCTGGCGTGCAGGCGACCGGCAGAGTCGCTGGCCAGGGCGCCGACCTGCCGGCGCGGGAACGGGAAGCCCGCTGCCGGCCGCAGCGCGCCGCCGTCGGCGTCGAGGCGCCAGAGTCCCGCGCCGGCGACCCACAGCGCGTCGTCGTGCCAGGCCAGCGCGGTGATCCGCTGCTGCAGCGGGTTGCCGCGCCGCGCGACCAGGCGCCATTCGCCGTCGCGGTAGCGCAGCAGCTCCCCGGTCCAGCCGCCGATCCAGGCTTGGTCAGGGCCGTCCACCAGCAGCGTGCTGAAGGCCACGTAGCGCGGCCAGTCGTCGTCGCCGCCGGCCACCTGCTCGCGCGCGAACAGCGCCTCGCCGCGCCCGTCCGTGTAACGCGTCAGGCCGTACTTGGACAGCACCCAGGCGCGGCCGTCGCCGGCGACCCTGACGTCCATCTCCTCGCCCGGGGCGGGGTCCTCGACGGTCAGCGGCTGCAGGCCGAGGCCGGCGAGCCAGCCGGGCAGCCAGGGCGCGAAAGTCCAGGCGAAGGCGCCGAGCACCAGCAACGCGGCGACGGTCTTGGCGACGCGGCGCGTCGGCTCGCGCTCTGGCGCGTGCACCTGCGGCGGCGGCTGGGTCGCGTCGTGGCGCACGCGGTGGCCTTGCGCGTAGACCGGCAGCGGGAACGTCGCCCGGTAGTCGATGCCGGGCTGCTCCGCGACGACCTCCAGCTCCCAGTACCAGGCCCCGAAGCGGTCGCTGGTCAGCCGCGTCACCCACTCGGGCTCGTCGGGCAGCTGGAAGCGCAGGGGCACCTCCCGGGCCCCGGCCAGCGTCGCCACCTGCCGGGTCTCCTCGTGGTAGGCGAAGGACCTGGTCCTGCGGGTGCGCGAACGGCCGCCGCTCGACTCCGGGTACTCGTTGACGTAGCGCAGCGTCGCGGTCAGCGTCGCCAGCCGGCCGGTGGCGAGCCGCACCTCGAGCGCCTCCCCCGGGGCGAACGGGAAGCGCTCGAAGGCGAGCCGGATGCGGCCGTACTTCTGCGCCTGCAGGAAGGTGTAGACGGTGCCGCCCGCGGCCAGCAGCAGCACCCCGTCGAACACCAGCGCGACCACCCACACCATCAGCCCGGCGTGGGGCGTGGTCAGCACCAGGGCGTTGACCGGCAGCAGGAAGAGGCTGAGCACCAGCGTGCCGCCGAGCTGGTGCTTCCAGCGTTGCTGCGTGGTGTCGTCGATCCCGGCGGGTTGCCACGGGTAGTCGGCCCACCAGGGGGCGTCGGGGAAGCGCGCGCTGAGCAGCCTGGCGCGGCGCCTGAAGCGGTAGCCGCGCCAGGCCCCGGGCAGCGCGGCGAGGCCGACGGCGAGGAACAGCACGCCCATCCACAGCAGCGGGGCGGGGTTGTCCCCCTGGGGCGCGTGGCTCAGCACCCACCAGCCGTAGAGCATCCCGGCACCGGAGAGGGCCAGCAGCACGCCGAGGACCAGCGTGCCACCGCCGAATGCGTGGCGCCCGAGCCGGGTCTCGAGCCGGTCCTTCAGTTCCACAGGTTCCATGGGGGAAATCTAGCAGCCCGGCCGCAAGGCGCCGCAGCCCGACCGCGTGCCCGGCAGGCGGCCGGCAGCGTCACCCGCGGCCGTGGGCGCTACTCGGGCACCAGCCAGTCGCTGGTCGCGTGTCCCGTCTCGCGCGCCAGCCGCGTGGCGAGCCAGTCGCCGAGCGGGGCCCAGCGCTCGGCCAGCGGCCACGGCGGGTTGACCACCAGCAGGCCGCTGCCGTGCATGCCGCGGCCGGCGCGGGCGACCACCAGCTGCGTGTCGAGGATCGAGCGCATCCCGCTGCGGCGGAAGGCCTCGCGCAGCCGCCGCTCGCGCCCGGCGGCGAGCAGCGGGTACCAGACCAGGTAGCTGCCGCCGGGCCAGCGCCGGTGGGCCTGCTGCACCAGCGCCGGGACCGCCGCGTAGTCGTCCTTGACCTCGTAGCTCGGGTCGACCAGCACCAGGCCGCGCCGGGTCGCTGGTGGCACCAGCGGGGGCAGGCCCTCGAAGCCGTCACGCAGGTGCACCGCGACCTGGCGGTCGCCGCGGTAGAGGGCCTTCAGCTCGGCCCCCTCGTGCGGGTGCAGCTCCATCAGCACCGCGCGGTCGTCGGCGCGCAGCAGGTGGCGGACCAGCGCAGGTGAACCGGGGTAGCGGGCCAGCTTGCCGCTGTTGGCGGCGCGCACCGCGTCGAGATACGGGAGCAGGTCGGCCGGCGCGTCCGCCGCTGCCCAGAGCCGGCCGATGCCGTCGCGCCACTCGCCGCTGCGCCGCGCCGCGTCGCTCTCCAGGTTGTAGCTGCCGCGCCCGGCGTGCGTCTCCAGGCAGGCCAGCGGCGCCGGCTTGCGCTGCAGCAGGGTGAGCGCCAGGCACAGCAGCGCGTGCTTGTGCACGTCGGCGAAGTTGCCCGCGTGGTAGGCGTGCTGGTAGCTCAGCAAGGGTCAGCGCTCGTGCAGGAGCCGCTGCTCAGTCGCGGTGGCTGAACTTGGTCGCGTCGCCGCGCACCAGCTCGGCCGGGTAGCGCTCGGCGTTGCGCGCGATCTTCGCGGCGACCGCCTGCTCGAGGTCGACCCCCAGGCGGTCGGCCAGCCGCAGCAGGAAGATCTGCAGGTCGGCCAGCTCGTCGCGCGCCAGCTGCCAGCCCTTGTCATCAGGGCCGAGCGCCGCCGACTGCGCCTCGGTCAGCCACTGGAACACCTCGAGCAGCTCGCCCGCCTCGGCGGCCAGCGCCATGGCCAGGTTCTTCGGGCTGTGGAACTGCTCCCAGTCGCGCTCGGCGGCGAAGCGGGCCAGCTCGGCCTGCAGTCGTTTGACGTCCATCCGCGCAGTGTAACCCGCCGCCGCTACGCTGGAGCCAGGGCGGGATGCGGGAGATGGGTGCCGCCGGCGGACCCGGTGTCCACCGTGCCGGGCTCGGCGCCGCCTGTCTCGACGGCCACGCCTGGCAGGGCTGCTCAGGCCGGTGGCGCCAGCCGCCGGGTGTCGATGATGTGCCGCAGGTAATTGTCGGCGACGGCCAGGTTCTGCAGGGTCTGCTGCTGGAAGCTGGCGAACACCAGGAAGATCGAGAGCATCAGCGACTGCAGGAAGACCAGGGTCAGGCCGAGCACCATGGTCGAGGCCCAGCCGGGGATCGCCATGTCGGTGAATATCTTCTCCGCCACCACGATCATGCCTCCCAGCACGCTGGCCAGCAGCAGGAACAGCGAGAGCATCATCAGCCGCACCGCCATCAGGTCGGCGTACTGGTAGATCGCCCCCATGCCGTGGCGGATCAGCGAGATCAGGTTCATCCGCGGTTCCCCGGCCAGCCGCGGCTTGCGGTCGGCGGGTACCGTGGTGTGCGGAATCCTGCTGCGCATCAACGCCGCGGCGAAGTGCTGCGCCGTGCCGGGCAGCTGGTTGACCCGCCCGAGGAGCGAGCCCGGGATCGCGCAGTAGTTGCCGAACGAAATCGAGCGGCCCGCGAGGGCGCGGAAGGCGAGGCGGTAGAGCAGGTAACCGGTGCGAAAGGCCCGGCCTTCGAGGCGGCGACGCCTGGCAGCAAACACGACTCGTGCTTGGGGTGAGGCAGATTCCTGCAACAGGGCCGGGATGTAGGCCGGGTCGTCCTCGCCGTCGGCGTCCATCACCACGACCGCACCGCTGTGCTCGCGCCTGCCGAGGTGTGCCAGGCCGACGGCAATGGCAAACTGGTGGCCGTGATTGTGGTCGAGGGTAAGCACCACGACCTCGGCGATCGCGGAATCTTCCGCCAGTCGCGGCATCCAGTCCGACTCGCTATGGGAACCGTCATCGACGATCAGGATGCCAGCGCGGAGCCTGGCGTCGAGGAGTGCGCGATCGATCAGCCCCAGCAGTTCGTTCAATGCCGCCCAGTCGTTGTAGACGGGCAGCAGGATGGTCAGGTCGGTTGAGTTCATCGGTTCATCCGGTACGATGGGTCGACCCCGTGCAAACTAGCGGGCAGCGTCTCGGCGGCAGGCGAAAACAGCAATGAACATGGCCCGCCCATCATCCAGGACTGCCGGGTTCCTGATCCCGTCGTGCATGCTGCTGGCGGTGCTGCTGCTGCTCCACCTGGCCGTCTACGGGTCATTTTTCCTCGGCGGCGCTCCCGTCGGCGGAGATTATGGCTATTTCCTGCCGATCTTGCTCGACCAGTATTTCTGGACGCGCACGGAGGGGCTGTTCGCGTCCCCCTGGTTCACCCCC
>DATCZX010000451.1:0-4855 GCA_036525695.1 Gammaproteobacteria bacterium
CGGTGCCGTACGCCCTGGCGCGCATCCCGGCACCCGGCGAGACCCGCGGCAACCTCGCCGCCGGGGCGCGCGGCGAGGGCCTCCCGCTGAGCGAACGCGACCGCTGGATCTGCGCCCAGGTCGGGCCCTGGCTGCGCCAGCGCGGGCTGCTGTTCGTCGGCCTCGACGTGATCGGCGACTACCTCACCGAGATCAACGTCACCAGCCCGACCTGCATCCGTGAGCTGGACCGCCAGTTCGGCCTGAACATCGCCGGGCAGCTGCTCGACGCGATCGTCGCGCAGCGGCGGCGGTGAGGCGCGCGCGCGCCATCGCCGGCCTGCTGCTGGCGCTGCTGGCGGCCGGCTGCAGCCCCCCGCCGGGGCTCCACGAGGAGCGCATCCTGGTCTTCGGCACCTGGGTCGACCTCGCGCTGTGGGGGGTCGACGAGGCCACCGCGGCGCGCGCCGGGCGGGTGATCCAGGGCGATCTCGGCGACCTGCACACGCGCTGGCACGCCTGGGAGCCGGGCGAGATCACGCGGATCAACGCGCTGGTGGCGGGCGGCGACGGCGCGCCGATCGAGGTGGACCCCGGCGTCGCCCCGGTGCTGGCGCGGGCGCGCGAGCTGTCGATCCGCAGCGGCCACCTGTTCAACCCGGCGATCGGCCGGCTGATCGGCCTGTGGGGCTTCCACCGGCCACCGGCCGAGCGCGCGCCGCCCCCGGCGCAGGCGCTGGCCGCGCTGGTAGCCGCGGCGCCGACGATGGCCGACCTGGAACTCGACGGCACCCGCCTGGTGGTGCGCAACCCGCTGGTGCAGCTCGACTTCGGCGCCTTCGCCAAGGGCTACGGCGTCGACATCGCGATCGGCCGCCTGCGCGAGCTGGGGATCCGCACCGCGCTGGTCAACGCCGGAGGCGACCTGCGCGCGATCGGGCAGCGTGGCGACCGCCCGTGGCGGATCGGCATCCGCGCCCCCTCCGGAGACGGCCTGCTCGCGGCGATCAGCGTCTCCGGCGACGAGAGCCTGTTCACCTCCGGCACCTACGAGCGGCGGTTCGAATTCCAGGGCCTGCACTACCACCACATCATCGACCCGCGCACCGGCTACCCGGCGCGCGGGGTCACCTCGGTCAGCGTGCTCGGCCGCGACGGCGCGGAGGCCGACGCCGCCGCGACCGCGCTGCTGGTCGCCGGCCCGGCGGGCTGGCCGGCGGTGGCCCGCGCCCTCGGCATCGAGCACGTGCTGCTGGTCGACGAGCAGGGCACGGTGCAGATGACCCCGGCGATGGCCGCGCGGGCCGAGTTCCTGGCCGACCCGCCGCCGCCGCAGCGGATCGTGACGCTGCCGGCCGCCTCCCTATAATTGCCGCGTGGCGATCACGGACACCGACGAGGCAGGATGAGCATGGCGACGCAGGCACTGGCAGTGCAGGTCACCCCGGGCGAACGCCTGGGCATGATGCTGCTGCTGGCCAGCGCGCTGCATGCGCTGCTGATCCTCGGCGTCGGTTTCGACCTGGTCCCCGACCTGCGCAAGCCGGCCCCGCCGCTGACCCTGGACATCACGCTGGTGCACCAGCGCAGCGAGCAGCCGCCGGAGCAGGCCGACTACCTGGCCCAGGCCCAGCTCGACGGCGGCGGCAACACCAGCGAAAAGGTCCGGCCGCAGGGCCCGCTGTCGGTACCCAACGTCGAGCCGGAGCCCGGCGACGCCCCGCTGACCACGCAGGCGGCACCCCCGCCGCCGGAACCGCCGCCGCAGCCGCAGACGCTGGTCCGGCAGGTCCCCCAGGCCGAGCTGCACCGTCCGCCACCGCCGACACCGCCGGTCGACGCCCCGCCGCAGGTCCACGCGGCCGAGCTGATCATGCGCAGCCGCAAGCTCGCCAGCATGGCCGCCGAGATCAGCGACTCGTTCGAGCTCTACGCGCAGCGGCCGCGCAAGAAGCAGCTGACCGCGCGCACCCAGGAGTACGCCTACGCCGCCTACATGGAGGCCTGGCGGCGCAAGGTCGAGCGCATCGGCAACCTCAACTACCCGGACGAGGCGAAGCGCCGCCGCCTCTCCGGATCCCTGATGCTGCAGGTCGACCTGAACGCCGACGGCACGCTGCGCGACGTCGTCCTGCTGAAGTCCTCGGGCGAGAAGGTGCTCGACGACGCGGCGATCCGCATCGTCCGCCTGGCCGCCCCGTACGCGCCGTTCCCGGCCGCCATCCGCGAGGAGGCCGAGGTGCTGCAGATCATCCGCACCTGGCAGTTCCTGAACGACAACCGCCTTTCCAGCGGCTGACGGACCGACCGCCGGCCCCGGCGACGCGGTTGCGACCCGCCCCGGGATGGCGGGATACTGTAGCCATGCACGGTGGCAGTTACCTGACCAACCAGTTCCTGATCGCCATGCCGAGCCTGGACGATCCGAACTTCACCCGCTCCGTCACCTACGTCTGCGAACACAACGCGGACGGGGCGATGGGCATCGTGATCAACCGCCCGCTGGAGATCTTCCTCGACGAGGTGCTGCTGCAGATGGAGATCGAGATCACCGACCGCGCCGCCAGCCGCAGCCGCGTGCTGCTCGGCGGGCCGGTGCAGCAGGACCGCGGCTTCGTGCTGCACCGCCTGACCTCGCACTGGGAGGCGACCCACGCGATCAACGACCTGGTCGGCGTCACCACCTCGCGCGACATCCTCGACTCGATCGCCCACGGGCGCGGGCCGGCGCAGTGCCTGGTGGCGCTCGGCTACGCCGGCTGGGGCACCGGCCAGCTCGAGCAGGAGATGGCCGAGAACGCCTGGCTCAGCACCCCGGCCGACCTCGGCATCCTGTTCGAGCTGCCCTACGCCCAGCGCTGGGAGGCCGCCGCCAGGCTGGTCGGGGTCGACCTGAAGACGCTCTCGCTGGAAGTCGGCCACGCCTGAGCGGACCCACGGATGAACGCCCCTCACCGCTCCCCGCCGGCTGCCGCCGGTGCGCGCCGCGCCGCCGAGCACGGCACCGTGCTCGGCTTCGATTTCGGCACCGAGCGGATCGGCGTCGCGGTGGGCCAGACGCTGACCGGCACCGCGTCGCCGCTGACCACGCTGACCGCGCACGGCAGCCAGCCCGACTGGACCGCGATCGAGCGCCTCATCGACGAGTGGCGGCCGCTGGCCGTGGTGGTCGGCATCCCGCGCAACATGGACGGCAGTGACAGCGAGATGACCGCGCGCGCCAGCCGCTTCCAGCGCCAGCTGCGCAGCCGCCTGGGCCTCACCGTGCACGGCGTCGACGAGCGGCTGACCACGTTCGCCGCGGAGCAGCGCCTGGCCGAGGCCGGGCTGCCGCGCGACCGCCTGCGCGGCGAGCTCGACCGGGTCGCCGCGCAGCTGATCCTGGAGACCTGGTTCGCCGAGTCGGGAGACGCCGCATGAACACGCTGCCCAGCGCCGCGACCCTCATCGACCGGCTCGCCGAGGCCCTGGGCGCCTGGCTCGAACGGCAGCGGAGCGCCGCGCCGCTGATGATCGGCGTGCACACCGGCGGGGCCTGGGTGGCCGAGCGGCTGCACGCCCGCCTCGGCCTGGCCGAGCCGCTCGGGCGGCTCGACATCTCCTTCTACCGCGACGACTTCACCCGCGTCGGCATCAACCCGCAGGTGCGCCCGTCGCAGCTGCCGGTGGCGCTGGACGGCCGCCACCTGATCCTGGTCGACGACGTGCTGCACACCGGGCGCACCGTGCGCGCGGCGCTGAACGAGCTGTTCGACTACGGCCGCCCGGCCTCGGTGGCGCTGGCGGTGCTGATCGATCGCGGCGGGCGCGAGCTGCCGATCGCCGCCGACGTCTGCGGCGCGGCGCTGGAGCTGCCCGCGGACCAGCACGTCAAGCTGACCGGCCCCGAGCCGTTGGCACTGAAGCTGGTGCGTCGCGGCGAGGGCAGCCGGTGAACGCCCCGGGGCTGCAGACCGACGCCCAGGGCCGGCTGCGCCACTTCCTCGACGTCGAGGGGCTGAGCCGGCGCCAGCTGGTCGAGATCATGGACACCGCGGAGTCGTTCGCCGGGGTCGCCGACCGTTCGGTGAAGAAAGTGCCGCTGCTGCGCGGCAAGACCGTGGTCAACCTGTTCTTCGAGGCCAGCACCCGCACCCGCACCACCTTCGAGCTGGCCTCCAAGCGCCTCTCCGCCGACGTCCTCAACCTGAACGTCAACACCTCGGCGACGAGCAAGGGCGAGTCGCTGCTCGACACCATGCGCAACCTCGAGGCGATGCATGCCGACATGTTCGTCGTGCGCCACGCCGACAGCGGTGCCGCGCACTTCGTCGCCCGCCACGCGGCGGACCACGTCGGCGTGATCAACGCCGGCGACGGCTGCCACGCGCACCCGACCCAGGCGATGCTCGACATGTTCACCATCCGCCGGGTCAAGGGCGAGTTCGCGCCGCTGACGGTGGCCATCGTCGGCGACATCCTGCACTCGCGGGTGGCGCGCTCGCAGATCCACGCGCTGAGCACCCTCGGCGTGCGCGAGATCCGCGTGGTGGCACCGAAGACCCTGCTGCCGCCCGGCATCGAGCGGCTCGGCGTGCACGTGCACCACGACATCGCCAGCGGCGTGCGCGACGCCGACGTGGTGATGACGCTGCGCCTGCAGCGCGAGCGGATGGACGGGCGGCTGCTGCCGAGCAAGCACGAGTACTTCCAGCTCTACGGCCTGACCGAGGAGCACCTGGCCGGGGCCCGCGCCGACGCCATCGTCATGCACCCGGGGCCGATCAACCGCGGGGTCGAGCTCGACTCGCCGACCGCCGACGGGCCGCGCTCGGTGATCCTGCAACAGGTCACCCACGGCATCGCCATCCGCATGGCGGTGATCTCGCTGGTGATG
>DATCZX010000452.1:0-4884 GCA_036525695.1 Gammaproteobacteria bacterium
CCGTCGGCGCGCCGCGGCGCAGGCGCCACAGCGCGACCAGCGCGGTCAGCGCGCCGGCCGCGGCGGTGAACGCGAACAGCCCGCTGGCCCCGAGCAGCTTCATCGCCAGCGCGCCGCCGACCGGGCCGAGCAGCGCCCCGCTGCCGTAGGCCAGCACCAGCCCGCCGCTGGCCGGCACCATGTCCTGCGCGCTGACCTGGTCGTTGGCATAGGCGACGCACAGCGGGTAGAGGGTGGCGATGGTGCCGCCGCAGAGCGCCGCCACCAGCAGCAGCGGCGCCGGGTTCTGCTCCCACAGCACGCGCACCTCGGCACCGCTGACGGTGAAGCTGGTGAAGCTGTAGTGGGCGGTCACCGGCAGCAGCAGCAGCCCCGCCAGGCAGGCGACCAGCGCGGCGCCGACGATCACCCAGCGCCGGTCGACATGGTCGGAGAGCCGCCCCAGCGGCAGCTGCAGCAGCAGGCCGCTGAGCACCAGCGCCCCCATGAACACCGCGATCTCGTCCAGCGCCAGGCCGAGCTGCTGGGCGAAGATCGGCCCCAGCCCGAACAGCGCGCCGACCTGGACCCCGGCCAGCGCGCAGCCGATCACCGCCAGCGGCGACAGCCGGTAGAGCTCGCGGAAACCGAAGCGCGAGTCGGGGACCGGCGCCGGGTGGGTGGCGCGGGTCACCGCCAGCGGCACCAGCGCCAGCGCGGTCAGCATGCCCGCCAGGCTGAACAGGGTGTCGCCGCCGAGGTCGCCGAGGGTCAGCATGAACTGGCCGCTGCCCATCGCCAGGTAGCTGACCGCCATGTAGGCGGCCAGCAGCGTGCCGCGGGTCGGGCCCTCGGCGCTGCTGTTCAGCCAGCTCTCGACCACCATGTACATCCCGGCCATGTTGAAGCCGATCAGCACGCGCAGGGCGAGCCAGAACCACGGGTCGACCAGCAGCGGGAAGGCCAGCACCGCGGCCGCGTTGACCCCGCAGAACGCCCCGAAGGCGCGGATGTGGCCGACCCGGTTGATCAGCGCGCCGCAGCGCAGCGTGCCGAGGATCAGGCCGGCGTAGAAGGCCGACATCATCAACCCGGCGACCTCGACCGGGAAGCCCTCGTGGGCCGCGCGCAGGCCGACCAGGCTGCCGAGCAGGCCGCCCGCCACCATCAGCAGCGCGACCGAGAGGAACAGCGCGGCCGTGGCGGTGAACAGGTGGTACACGGGTGGGGCTCGCGGACGGGGCGGGGACCGCGCAAGTGTAGCGCGGCGGCCCGCTGACCGCGCAGGTCTGCCCGTGGCGCGCCGTCGCTGGTAGGATGGCGACCCCAGACGACGGAGACGGAGCGGGCGTGACCGGAGACACCCTGCCGCTGGACGAACGCCTCCAGGCCTACCTGCGCACGGTCTCGCTGCGCGAGCCCGGCGTGCTGCGCCGCCTGCGCGAGGCCACCCAGGCGCTGCCGGAGGCGTCGATGCAGATCGCCCCCGAGCAGGGCCAGCTGCTGCAGCTGCTGGTGCGCCTGCTCGGCGCGCGCCAGGCGCTGGAGATCGGCACCTTCACCGGCTACAGCGCCGGCTGGATCGCGCTGGCGCTGCCGGCCGAGGGCAGCCGCCTGGTCTGCTGCGACCGCAGCCGCGAGTGGGCCGCGACCGCGGCCGGGTACTGGCGGGAACTCGGGGTCGAGGAGCGCATCGAGCTGCGCCTCGGCGAGGCGCAGGCGACCCTCGACACCCTGGTCGAGGAGCGCGCCCGCTTCGACTTCGCCTTCATCGACGCCGACAAGGCCGCTTACGAGGGCTACTACGAGAGCTGCCTGAAGCTGGTGCGCAGCGGCGGCCTGATCGCCATCGACAACACCCTCTGGTACGGTCGCCCGGCCGACCCCGCGGTCGAGGACGAGGACACCGTGGCGATCCGTCACTTCAACGCCACGCTGCTCGCCGACGACCGCATCGACCTGAGCCTGGTGCCGGTCGGCGACGGCCTGACCCTGGCTCGCAAGCGCTGAGGCCCGCTGAGCATGACCCAGATCGACGCACTGTTCGCCAACAACCGCGCGTGGGCCGCGCGGGTCAAGGGGCGCGACCCCGAGTTCTTCGCCCGGCTGAGCGCGCAGCAGGCGCCGCATTTCCTCTGGATCGGCTGCGCCGACAGCCGCGTGCCGGCCAACGAGATCGTCGGCTTGCCGCCGGGCGACGTGTTCGTCCACCGCAACGTCGCCAACCAGGTGATCCACGCCGACCTCAACTGCCTCTCGGTGCTGCAGTACGCGGTCGACGTGCTGCAGATCCGCCACGTCATCGTCTGCGGCCACTACGGCTGCGGCGGGGTCAAGGCGGCGCTCGACGAAGAGCGCCACGGGCTGGTCGACAACTGGCTCGGCCACGTCCGCGACGTCGCCGACAAGTACCGCGGGGTGCTCGACAGCCTGCCGCAGGGTGCCGACGCGACCCCGCTGCTGTGCGAGCTCAACGTCATCGAGCAGGTCTCCAACGTCGGCCGCTCGACCGTGGTCCAGGACGCCTGGGCACGCGGCCAGGCGCTGTCGGTCCACGGCTGGATCTACGCCGTCGCCGACGGCCTGCTGCGCGACCTGGAGACCACGCTGTCGGCGCCGGCCCAGGTCATGCAGGTGCCGCGCCGTGCGGCCGCCGCCAGCCGCGCGCGGCACAGCTGAACCACGCGCCGCCTGTTCCAGCGCAGGAGCCCCCGCCGATGAGCTACGACCCGAGCAACGTCTTCGCCCGCATCCTGCGCGGCGAGCTGCCGTGCCACAAGGTCTACGAGGACGCGCACGCGCTGGCCTTCCACGACATCGCCCCGCAGGCCCCGGTGCACGTGCTGGTGATCCCGAAGGGGCCGTACGTCTCCCAGGACGACTTCAGCGCCGAGGCCCCCGCCGAGCTGCTCGCCGGCTTCTACCGCGCCGTCGGCCTGGTCGCCCGGCAGCTGGGGCTGGTCGCCGGCGGTTACCGGGTGATCGCCAACACCGGCCGCGACGCGCACCAGGAGGTGCCGCACTACCACCTGCACATCCTCGCCGGCCGCGACCTCGGCCGCATGCTCAAGCGCTTCGACGACTAGGAGGTTCCATGCGCATCCTGCACACCATGCTCCGGACCGGCGACCTCGAGCGCTCGATCCGCTTCTACACCGAGGTGCTCGGCATGCAGCTGATCCGCCGCCAGGAGTACCCGGGCGGCGAGTTCACGCTGGCGTTCCTCGGCTTCGCCGACGACCCGGACGGCCCGGTGCTCGAGCTGACCTACAACTGGGGGGTCGACCGCTACGAGCTCGGCAGCGGCTACGGCCACGTCGCCATCGAGGTCGACGACGTCTACGCCGCCTGCGACGCGATCCGCGCCCGCGGCGGCAAGATCCTGCGTGACGCCGGGCCGATGAACGCCGGCACCACGCTGATCGCCTTCGTCGAGGACCCCGACGGCTACCCGATCGAGCTGATCGGCAAGCGCTGAACCGCGGCGTTCCCGGGCTGGGCTAGAATCCTGGGTATGACGCTGCAACGCCCCTCCTGGTGCGGTGCACTGACCGCCCCGATCCCGGCCCGCCGGGCCGCGCGCCGCGTGCGCCCGGTGGCCCTGTTGCCGCGGGGTGCGGCATGAGCGCCGAGGGGGCCTACCTGGTGGTCAGCGTCGGCATGCTGGTCGGCCTGCTGGCCTGGGGTTTCGCCTTGCGCCTGCTGCTGCGCCAGCGCCGCTGGCCCGACGTGCAGGACGGCGACTGGCCGCTGACCGGGACCCGCTCCACCACCGCGCTGGCCGACGCCATGCTGCTGACCACCCCCCGCGGCCGCCTCTCCCGCGAGCACGGCGGCGCGCTGCTGCTGCAGCTCGGCGGCTGCCATGCGCGGGTCGAGTTCCGCGACCGCCCGGGCCTGGTCAACATGCACGCGGTGCTCGACTGGAGCCGCGGCGCGCGGATGTTCCGCTTCATCATGGGCCTGCTGGTGCTGGTGCTGCAGCCGGCGGTGATCCTCGGCCTGGGCGGCGGCCTGTGGCACTGGGTCGCTACCAGCGACTCGGCCGAGGTGCGCTGGATGGCGCTGCAGGTGGTGCAGATCGTCCACGTGCTGTGGCCGCCGTTCCTGGTCCACTACCTGTACAAGAAACTGCGCGGCGACACCCGGATGGTGATCGAGCACCTCGCGCTGCACCTCGCCAGGGACCACCCCGGGGCCCCGGCCGCGCCCGGCGCCGGGCCGCGCTAACGCCCCGCAGAGGTCCGCACCGGGGACTTCGCGCCGGTTCTTGGTAAGTCTTTAAAAATCATAATTATCATATATTTATTAAATCTAATTAAAGTATATTTTGCGCCCTTCCCGGGCAGTCCCGGTAGGCAGCGACGGGTTGCCCGCAGGCCAGCCCGGACCGGCACGCACCACGGGCGCTGACGCCCTACAAGCGCCGTAACCGCTCCAGGTAGGCCGCCTCGTCCGGTGGCGTGCCGCTGCGCTGCGCCTGCCACAGGGTCTCGGCCAGGCAGTCGAGCATTCGGTGCTCGGCCTCGTGCAGGTCGCCGAGGCGCTGCGCCAGCGCGCTGTGCACCGCGCGGATGCCACCCGGCCGGTCGGTGGCCAGCTGCTCGCGCAGCGCCAGGTGCAGGCCCATGTGCAGGAACGGGTTGGACTCGCCCCCCTCCGGGGTCCACTCCTGCCGTGCGCCGCCGTCGTCGCTCTCGAGCAGCGCGTGGTACTCGGGGTGCAGCGCGACCACGTCGGCCAGCTGCGCTTCCAGCGGTTCGAGCGGGCGGCCGGCGTGTCCGCGCTGCGGCGTCGCCGACCTGTGCGAATTCAAGCCCAAGACCGTCGCGGACTGAGACCCCTCAAACCCCATCATGTTCAACCCCACGCGCGACCAGGTCAGGCAGTTCTTCTTCGAAGCCT
>DATCZX010000453.1:0-4231 GCA_036525695.1 Gammaproteobacteria bacterium
GATGCCGTAGCCGGCGAGCAGGTCGATCACCGCGAACTCGAGGCGCAGCACCAGTTCGCGCACGCCGAGCTGGCGCCGGCGCAGGTCGAGCAGCGGGTAGGCGACCAGCTGGCCGGGGCCGTGGTAGGTGACCTGGCCGCCGCGGTCGACCGGCACCACCGGGATCTCGCCCGGGTCGAGCAGGTGCTCGGGGCGGCCGTTCAGCCCCTGGGTGAACACCGGCGGGTGCTCGACCAGCCACAGCTCGTCGGCGCTGTCGGCGCCGCGCGAGTCGGTGAACGCCTGCATCGCCCGCAGCGTCGGCAGGTAGTCGCGGCGGCCGAGACGGCGCAGCAGCGGGTCCGGCGGCAGCGTGGTCACAGCGCCATCAGCACCGCCGCGCAGGCGGTCAGGTCATGGTAGATGGCGTCGAGCTGTTCGCGGCCGGTCGCGTTGACGGTCACCGTGACCGAGAGGAAACGCCCGTTGCGGCTGGCGTTGGTGGTCACCGCGCCCTCGCCGAGGTCCGGGGCGTGGCGGCGCACGATCTCGACCACGGTCTGCTCGAACGCGTCCGCGTTGCGTCCCATCGCCTTGACCGGGAAGGCGCAGGGAAACTCGATCAGGAACTCGTCGAGCGGCATCCGGGCAGGGTCACGCGCCGCGACGCAGCGCATCCTTGAACGCCTGGTACAGCGCGTCGACCCGCCGCCACAGCGGTCCCGGCCGACCGTCGCCGACCGGCTTGCCGTCGAGCGTGGTGACCGGGCTGACCTCGCGCGTGGAGCTGCTGATCCACAGCTCGCTGCAGTCACCGAGCCGGGCCTGCGGCAGCGGGCCCTCGCGGCAGGCGATGCCGTTGGCCGCGGCCAGCTCGAGCACCAGCGCGCGGGTCACCCCGGGCAGCATCGCGGGCGCCAGCGGGGGGGTCAGCAGCGCCCCGTCGAGCACCGCGAAGACGTTGCTGGCGGTCCCCTCGAGCACCTGGCCGTCCCTGACCAGCAGCGCCTCGGCGGCGCCGCGCGCGGCCGCCTCGTGCTTCAGCAGCACGTTCGGCAGCAGCGTGATCGCCTTGATGTGGCACAGGTCCCAGCGGGTGTCGGGCAGCGTCACCGCGGCGATGCCGTGGCTGGCCACCTCGGCCGGGCGCGGCGCCAGCGGCATCGGCATCGCGAACACCGTCGGCTGCAGGCCGGGGGCGATCGCGTGGTCGCGCTTCGCGGCGACGCCGCGGGTCACCTGCAGGTACAGGGCCATGTCGCCGCTGCCGTTGCGCTCGATCACCTCGTCGAGCAGCGCGGCCCAGCCGGCGACGCTGTGCGGGTCCGGGATCGCGGTGGCGTCGAGGCTGCGCGCCAGGCGGACGAGGTGCTCGTCGAGCCGCAGCGGGCGCCCGGCGTAGACCGGGATCACCTCGTAGACGCCGTCGCCGAACAGGAAGCCGCGGTCGAGCACCGGCACGCAGGCCTCGGCCAGCGGCACGAAGCGGCCGTTCAGGTAGACGGTCGCGTCGGCGAGATCGGCGGCGTGCATGGCGGTCGCTCCTCGCTCACTCGAACCAGAGCCGGACCTCGTCGGCCAGCTGCTGGAACAGGCCGCCCTCGGCCACCGAGGCCAGCGCCACCAGCGGCGCGTCGGCGACCAGCTCGTCGCCCAGGCGCACCGCGACCTTGCCGATCGCCTGCCCCTGCGTGGCCGGGGCGAGGATCCGCTGCGGCAGCTCCATGCTCGCCGCCAGCTGCGGGTAGCGGCCGCGCGGGATGGTCAGCCACAGGTCGTTGGCCAGGCCCAGCGGCAGCGCCGCGCTGTCGCCCTTCCAGATGCGCGCCTCGGTCAGCGGCTTGCCGGCCTGGTACAGGCGGTGGGTCTCGAAGAAGCGGAAGCCGTAGTTGAGCAGCGCCAGGCTCTCCTGGGTGCGGCTCTCCTCGCTGGCCGAGCCGAGCACCACGGCGACCAGGCGCATCCCCTCGCGCTCGGCCGAGGCGGCCAGGCAGTAGCCGGCCGACTCGGTGTGCCCGGTCTTGACGCCGTCGACCGCGTCGTCGCGCCAGAGCAGCTTGTTGCGGTTGTGCTGGGTGATGCCGTTGAACACCATCGAGCGCTCGGCGAACCAGGCGTACTGCTCGGGGAACTCGCGGATCAGCGCGCGCGACAGCGTGGCGATGTCGTGCGCGGTGGTGTAGTGCTGCGGGTCCGGCAGCCCGGTGCTGTTGACGTAGTGGGTGCCGCTCATGCCGAGCCGTGCCGCGTGGCGGTTCATCAGCGCCGCGAACACCTCCTCGCTGCCGGCGACGTGCTCGGCCAGCGCGACGCTGGCGTCGTTGCCGGACTGGATGATCACGCCCTTCAGCAGCGACTGGACGTCGACCTGCTTGCCGACCTCGATGAACATCCGCGAGCCCTCCATCTGCCAGGCCTTCTTGCTCACGGTGACCTGGTCGGCGAGGGTCAGCTTGCCGTCGCGCAGCTCGTGCAGCACGGCGTAGGCGGTCATGATCTTGGTGATGCTGGCCGGCTCGACCGCCTGGTCGGGGTCGCGCGCGGCGAGCACGCGGCCGCTCTGCGCGTCCTGCAGGATCCAGCTCTTGGCCGGGAAGGTCGGCGCCGCCGGCACCGGCAGCGGTGCCGCGGTGGCGAGGGCGGCGGAGAGGGCGAGCAGCAGCGCGGCGGCAGCGCGGGCGGCGATCGGCATGCGGTTCCTCGGCGGGTGGTGGGGTGGGGGCGGCGTCGCCGGGCGACGTGGCGTCGGCGCGGCCATTCTAGCGCGAGCGCGACAGGCGCAGGAACCGCGGATGAGGCCGCTACGGCGGATCGGTTATGCTGCGGGGCCCGGGCGCACGGCAAGCTTCAACCGGGCGTGGACAGCAGCGGGGAGCAGACGATGAAGGTACTGGCGGTCGACCTCGGCGGAACCAAGACGCTGTTGCAGGTGGTCGAGCTGGGAGGGGAGTGGCCGCTGGTGCTGACCGAGCGGCGCTTCGACAGCGGCGATTTCGACAGCTTCGAGGCGCTGCTCGAGCGCTTCGTCGACCAGGGCGGGGCCGCGCAGCTGACCGCCGCCTGCATCGCCGTGGCCGGCCCGGTCAGCCACCGCGACGGCCGCCAGATCGCCCACGTCACCAACCTGCCGTGGACCCTCGACAGCGCCGCGCTGCAGGCGCGCCTGGGGGTGGCCAGC
Source organism: Gammaproteobacteria bacterium (assembly GCA_036525695.1). Lineage (GTDB taxonomy): Bacteria > Pseudomonadota > Gammaproteobacteria > QNFN01 > QNFN01 > DATCZX01. The sequence continues at coordinate 3,158 of DATCZX010000453.1, forward strand.
TGCCGCCTGATCAACGACTTCGTCGCCGTCGCCTACGGCGTCGACGAGGTCGACGCCGGGCACCTCGCGGTGCTGCAGGCGGGTGACCCCGAGCCCGGCGGCACGCGCGCGGTGATCGGCGCCGGCACCGGTCTCGGCCACGCCATCCTGGTCGGCCGCGGCGAGCAGCTGCGCTGCCTGCCGTCGGAGGCCGGGCACGTCGCCTTCGCCCCGCTCGACGACGAGCAGCGCGACCTCTGGGAGTGGCTGCGCGCCGACCTCGGCCGGGTCTCCTACGAGCACGTGCTCTCCGGCCCGGGGCTGATCCGCCTCTACCGCTACTGCGAGAGCCGCGCCACCGGGCGGCCGGCGGCGGCGTGGGCCAGCGGCAACGCCGCCGAGGCGATCACCGCGCGCGCGCTGAACGGCAGCGACAAGGTCGCGGTGCGCGCGCTGGAGCTGTTCGCGCGCATCTACGGCGCGCAGGCCGGCCACTTCGCGCTGGCCAGCCTGGCCACCGGCGGGGTGTTCGTCGCCGGCGGCATCGCCCCGTGCATCGTCGAGACGCTGCGCGGCGGCTTCGTCGAGGCGTTCGGCGACATGGGGCCGATGACCGCGCTGGCCGCGCGCATCCCGCTGGCCGTGGTGACCGAGTCGCGGGTCGGGCTGCTCGGGGCCGCGCGCCTGGCGATCCGCGACGCGGCACGCGCCGGCTGAGCGCCGGGCGTGGCGGTCTACGCCATCGGCGACGTCCAGGGCTGCTACGACGAGCTGCGGGCGCTGCTCGACGCCCTGCGCTTCGACCCGGCCGGCGACCGCCTCTGGTTCACCGGCGACCTGGTCAACCGCGGCCCCGAGTCGCTGGCCACGCTGCGGTTCGTCCGCGGGCTGGGCGAGCGGGCGGTCAGCGTGCTCGGCAACCACGACCTGCACCTGCTGGCGGTGGCGCGCGGCAGCGCCCGGCTGAAGCGCAAGGACACGCTGCGCCCGGTGCTCGAGGCCGACGACCGCGACGAGCTGCTCGACTGGCTCGCCAGCCGGCCGCTGCTGCACCACGACGCCGGGCTCGGCTGGACCCTGCTGCACGCCGGGCTG
>DATCZX010000454.1:0-3058 GCA_036525695.1 Gammaproteobacteria bacterium
GGGGGCCGACGGCAGGATCGCGGCGGCGGCGATGCCGGCGTCGAGGGCGTCGCGGACGTCGTCGGCGCGCGCCGACAGGAACAGGTCGGCGTCGAACGCGGCGGCGGAGGGGTACGGCGGTGCGCCGTTAGTGAAGGCCGCGCGCTGGATCTCCAGGCCGTGGTGCTGGATCGAGTTGAACACGCGCAGCCCGGTGTCGGCGCTGTTGCGCGAGAGCAGGATCACCTCGACCCCGGGGTGGTCGGCGCCGCCGCGGTTCAGCGCCAGCAGCTTGCGCACCAGCGGGAAGGCGACCCCCGGCGCGAGCGGGTCGTCCTCGTGCGCGATCTGGTAGCGGCAGTAGGCGGCGATGCCCTGCTGCTCGAACACCGCGTGGCTCGCCTCGAGGTCGAACAGCGCGCGCGACGAGATGGCGACGACCAGCCGGCCGCCGCCGTCGACCGCCAGCGCCGTGGTCACCGGCTCAGGATTCGGGGAACAGCCGCGTGACCCCGCCGAAGCTGCCGATCCACAGGCTGCCGTCGCTGGCCTCGTCCATCGAGAAGACGTTGTTCGAGAACAGCCCGTCGTTCTGCGTCAGCACGGTGAACTTGCCGTCCTTGCCGCGCCGCGCCAGCCCCTGGCTGGTGCCGACCCACAGCTCGCCGGCCTGGTCGAAGCGCAGCATGAACACGTGGTTCGCCGGCAGCCCCTCGTTGACGGTGTAGTTGGTCCAGTTGCTGCCGTCGAAGTGACCGAGCCCGCCGCCCCAGGTGCCGGCCCAGACGCTGCCGTCGGGATCGACCGCCAGCGAGACGATGTAGTTCGGGTTGTAGGCGACGTCGACCTGCTCGAGCCCCTGCTCGACCTTCTGCCGCGCGTGGTGGCTGGAGACCTTGGCCGGGTCGTTCTTGAACTGGATCGAGTCGCGCACCACCTCGTACTTGGCGCCGAGGCCGTCGTCGTGCTTCCAGTTCTGCCAGTTGCCGTCCTCGAAGCGCGCCAGGCCGCCCTCGGTGGCCATCCAGATCACCCCGTCCTTGCCCTCGGCGATGCCGTAGACCCAGTCGTTGGGCAGGCCGCCGCCGGTGTTGGCGACGGTGAAGGTGTCCCACTTCTCGCGGTCGTCGAGCTGGCCGCCGCGGATCCGGTTGGCGCCGGACCAGGTGGCGATCCAGACGTCGCCGTTGTTGGCCTCGAGCACGCCGTAGACGAAGGCGTCGGCGAGGCCGTGCTGGATGTTGTAGTGGTCCCACTGGTCCTTGGCCTCGTCGAACAGCGACAGCCCGCCACCGTAGGTGCCGACGCTGATCCGCCCGCCGACCTTGCCGATCCAGAAGATGCCGTTGGAGAGCAGCCCGCCGCGGTTGTCGTAGAGCCGGTGGGTGTCGTCCTTGAGGTTGTAGCGGACCACGCCGCCGGAGGTGCCGACCCAGACGCTGTCGCCGTCGGCCAGCATCGACTTGACGTTGCGGTTGCCGACCTGGAAGTGGGTGAAGCGGCGGTTGTTGGCCACCCCCGCGGACGGCTGCGGCGCGGCGGCGGCCGCCTGCGGCATCGGCGGATGGTTGGTCGGCACCGTGGCGCCGGACTGCAGCTTGCCCGCGCTCGGCGCGGGTGGCGCGGCCGCCACCCCGACGCAGCCCGCGGCCGGCGGCGCGCTGGCGACCACGTCCTGGCGCTGTTCCGCGCTCTTGATGCCGAGGTAGTAGGCCCCCGCGGTGAGCAGCAGCCCCACCGCGCCGAGGAGCAGAACGCCCTTGCTGTCCAGTTTCACGCGTGACTCTCCAGTGACTAGCGGTTGGTCGTGGCGGGTTCGGCCAGGCCGATGCGGGTGACCCCGCCCAGCGTGCCCGCCCAGAGGTCGCCGTCGGGCCCGACGGCGAGGGTGTAGACGTTGTTCTCGAGCAGCCCCTCGGCGCGGCCGAGGGTCTGCCAGCTGGTGCCGTCGTAGCGCGAGAGGCCGCGGTGGGTGCCGAACCAGTAGGCCCCATCCGGGGTCCGCGCGATGCTGTAGACGATGTTGCCGGCGAGGCCGTCGGCCTCGGTCAGGTTGTGCCAGCGCTCGCCGTCGAAGTGGCTGACGCCACCGCCCCAGGTGCCGACCCAGACGCTGTCGTCGGGGTCGACATGCAGCGCGAAGACGTAGTTCGGGTTGTAGGTCGCTTGGCCGCCGGAGAGGATGCCGAGGTCGTGGCGGCGGCGCGTGCCGAGGCCGGTATTGTCGCTCGCCGGCAGCTGCTGCGGGTTGCCGGCGCCCATGCCGTCGTTGTGGGTCCACTCGCGCCACTGCTGGCCGTCGTACATCGACACGCCGCCCTCGGTGCCGAACCAGACCCGGTCCTTCGAATCGACGCCGATCGCGTAGACCCACTCGTTGACCAGCTCCTCGACGTAGGTGGTGAACTTGCCGCTGGCCGGGTCGAAGCGGTTGACCCCGGCCCAGGTGCCGATCCACCAGGTGCCGTCCTGCTGCTCGCCGAACGAGTAGATCCAGTAGTCGGCCAGGCCGTGCATCGGGAAGTAGACCTGCCAGTCGCCGTCCTGGTAGCGCGACACGCCGCCGGCGTTGGTGCCGAACCACTTGCGCCCGTCGCGGTCGATGCCGATCGCGAACACGTACTCGTTGGCCAGCCCGTGCTCGCGGGTGAAGGTGTTGCGCAGCTCGCGGCTGGCGAGGTCGACCTCGTGCACCCCGGACGAGGTGCCGACCCACAGGGCATTGGTCGCCGGCTCCACCGCCAGCGAGCGCACGTAGACCCCGGGACCTACGTTGAAGGTCTCGAGCACGCGCGGACGCGGCGCCACGGGCGCTGGTGCGGCGGGTGCCGGCGGCGGCGCGCTGGCCTGGGGGGCGGCGGGCGGAGCGGAGGTCTCGCCGCAGCCGGCCAGCGTGGCGGCCAGCGTGAGGGCGAGGAGCGTGCTGCTGCGATGGTTCAAGCCGGGCGGTTCCTGCTCAGGGCCGCATCGCCGGGATCCGGGTCGGACCGGGCGGTGATGGGCGGGTGTCTGCCGACCCCGGCTGGCCGGGGCATGGGAGTCGGCCGCGTAGTTTAGCCCGCGGCCGGTCACGGGTCAC
>DATCZX010000455.1:0-5464 GCA_036525695.1 Gammaproteobacteria bacterium
GTCCTTGTCGACCAGCGTGGTGTGGCCCCGCGGGGCCAGGCGCGCGAGGGCCACGCCGAGCACGCCGTAGCCGCAGCCGAGGTCGAGGCAGTCGGCGTCCGGCGCCACCTCGAGGTGGCGCAGCAGCAGCTTCGAGCCGTCGTCGACGGCGCGCGGCGAGAACAGGCCCCAGGTGGTGGCGAAGCGGTAGTGGCCGCCCGGCAGTTCCGCGTCGAACTCGAGGTCGCGGCGCAGCTGCGCGACCGGGTCCGTCACCCCGCCAGCCGGCGGCGGGCGCTGGCCGCGGTGGACTGGATTCACCTGCGCGATCCCCCCGCGTCTGGCGCCGCGGGGCGGCGCGGGCTATTAATAGAGGACATCCAGCCACTCCCCAGAACACGGTAACCCTGCATGTCAGATGGTATTTCCGTCACCATCCTCGGTGATTCCGGCCCCTTCTCGAAGATGGGCAAGAGCATCGGTTACCTCCTCGAGGTGGCGGGCAAGCGGCTGCTGGTCGACTGCGGCTCGCCGCTGTTCGTGCAGATCGGCGGCCAGGGCCTGCACAGCATCGACCAGCTGATCATCACGCACTGCCACGACGACCACAAGCGCTGGTTCACCGACCTGGCGCTGTTCTACAAGTACGCGCCGGACTACGCCGAACCGCTGCCGCTGATGACCACCGACGACGTGCTCGAGGAGCTGCGCCGGTCGGCTGGCCCGGCGCTCGACATCAGCCTGTCGTTCGACGCGCGCGAGGTGGTCGACCTGGCCTTCGACGAGTTCGTCGGCCTGACCCCGATCGGGCCGCGCGCGCGCTGCCGCATCGTGCAGCACGGCGACGGTGCCGGCGGTTACCGCCTCGGCGTGGTCGACGAGCACGGTGCGGAGGTCGGGCCGGAGCGCGCCAAGGTGGTGATCAGCCGCACCTCGGGCCGGGCACGGCTGCTCTGCCTGGACAGCGACAGCGGCCGCTGGGTCGAGCCGGCCAGCTTCTACGACTTCAGCGACCCCCGCTTCTACCTGCCCGAGCGGCGCATCTACCGTGATCCGGCGGGGTTCACGATCGAGCCGGTCAACGCCGCGTCGTGGCACGGCCTGCCGACCTTCGGCCTGCGCGTCAGCACCGGCAGCGAGACGCTGGTGTTCAGTTCGGACACGCGCCACGACGTCGAGCTCTGGGAGCAGCTGCTCGAACCGCGCCAGCCGGACCGCCAGGGCATGGACGCGCAGGCGTTCGCCGCGGCCCGGGTGCTCTACGGCGACATCAACGCGTTCATCGAGCAGACCTGGAGCGAGCACCGCTACCACGCGGCGCTGACCAACTTCGACCGGGCGATCACCATCCACGACGTGGCCGGGCGCTACAGCGTCGTGCACACCGACTACGACCGCCTGCCGCATACGGTGCTCGACCCCGCGCGCACCATCCTGACCCACAGCCCCGACCGGATGACCTCGTCCTGGGTGCTGTCGAACGTCGGCAAGACCTTCCGCGTGACCGGCGACGCTTTCTGCGAGGTGGTCGACGGGGAGCTGCAGGCGATGGACGCCGACTACTACCACAAGGACGAGGGGCGCTACTACGCGCTGTACCGCAACGACCAGGGCCGCCACTGCGTCTACGAGGAGTCGGGGATGCTCGGGCTGGCCGACGGCGCGTGCCCGGAGGGGGCGCGGCTGCTGGCACGGGTCGACGTCTACGAGGACGTCGACGGTCGCTACCTGCCGTTCAACGACCAGCCGCAGGTCTGCTACCGCAGGCGCGAGGACGGGGCGGTCGAGCGGGTCGAGAGCCACGCGCAGGGCAGTGCCGGGCGGGTGGTCGCCGACCTGCGCCCGCAGTTGGCCAGCCGCGGGATCCGTCGCGGGACCGGCTGAGCGGCGGCCTGGAGGGCCGCGCGACTATACTCGGCGCAGGCAAGGAGGGGCGTCAGTATGGATACCGGCGCTGGCGTAGCCGAGCTCGTCACCACGGTGGTGGTGCTGCTGCTGGTCTCGGCGGCCACGCTGGCCATCTCCCGCCGCCTGCGCCTGCCCTTCACGGTCGCCCTGGTGGTCGTCGGGGTGCTGCTCGGGCAGCTCGCCGAGCACGGCCCGGCGGCGCTGCGGCCGCTGCTCGAGCACGACATCTCGCCCGGGGTGATCCTGTTCGTGTTCCTGCCGACGCTGATCTTCGAATCGGCGTTCAACCTCGACTCGCGGCTGGTGCGCAAGAACATCTGGCCGATCCTGGCGCTGGCAATCCCCGGCCTGTTGCTGTCGACGGCGCTGATCGGGCTGCTGCTGTGGCTGCTGACCCCGATCCCGCTGGTGCCGGCGCTGCTGCTCGGCGCGATCCTCAGCGCGACCGACCCGGTCGCGGTGGTGGCGCTGTTCCGCCAGCTCGGCGCGCCGCAGCGGCTGACCGTGCTGGTCGAGGGCGAGAGCCTGTTCAACGACGCCACCTCGATCGTGCTGGCCGGCATCCTGGTCGGCGTGCTGCTCGCCGGCGGGGTGACCCTGGGCACGCTCGCCGCGGGCTTCACCGCGTTCTTCGGCGTGTTCTTCGGCGGCGTGCTGATCGGCTGGCTGATGGCGCTGCTGGTGGCCAGCGCGATCGGCCGGGTGCGCGGCGACCCGCTGATCGAGATCACGCTGACCACCATCCTCGCCTACCTGTCGTTCCTGGTCGCCGAGGAGGTGTTCCACGTCAGCGGGGTCATGGCGGTGGTCGCCGCCGGCACCACGCTCGGCGGCTGGGGCCGGGTCAAGATCTCGCCGTCGGTGCGCCACTACCTCGAGCATTTCTGGGAGTACCTGGCGTTCATCGCCAACGCGCTGATCTTCCTGCTGGTCGGCCTGCGCGTCGACCTCGCCGCGCTCGGCGGCGCGCTCGACCTGCTGCTCTGGGTGGTGGTGGCGATGCTGCTGTCGCGGGCCGCCGTGGTCTACGGCCTGGTGCCGCTGCTCGGCCGGCTGCCGGGGGCCGAGCCGATCGAGTCCCCGTACCGGCACGTGATGTGGTGGGGTGGGCTGCGCGGCGCGATCGCGCTGGCGATCGTGCTCAGCCTGCCGCAGTTCGAGCTGGCGGAGACCTTCGTCGCGCTGGTCACCGGCGCGGTGCTGTTCACGCTGCTGGCGCAGGGGCTGACCATCGAGCGGCTGGTGCGCCGGCTGGGCCTGGACCGCCCGCCGCTGGCCGATCGCCTGGCCCGGCGCGAGGGGTTGCTGGCGGCCAAGCAGCTGGCCCTGGCGCGGATCCCCGAACTGCAGCGTGGCGGGCTGTTCTCGGCGCGCATCGCCGACGGCCTCGGCCGCCGCTACCGCGCCCAGGTCGACGCGCTGCACGCCGAGCTCGCCGCGCTGCGCGAGGCCGAGCTCGATGCCGGGGCCGAGCGCCAGTGGCTGTTCCTGCGCTGCCTGGCGATGGAGAAGACCCACTACCTGGACGGCTTCGGGCGCGGTCACCTGAGCGAGCGCGCCTACCGCGACCTGGCCCACTCGATCGACAGCCAGATCGATGCGCTGCGCCACCGCGCGCAGCTGCCGGACTACACGCTGCACCCGCCCCACCCGACCCTGACCGAGTCGCTGCTGCGCGGGCTGCGCAGGCTGCTGCAGTTCACCCGGCTGCCGGACCGCTGGCGTGCGGCGCAGGTGGCGCAGGAGTACGAGGAGGCCTGGGGACGCTACCAGGGCAGCCTGCAGGTGCTGCACGAACTCGAGCGCATGGCCGGGTCGGCGGCGCTGCGCGCGTCCGCCGTGGAGTCCGTGCGCGGCTATTACCGCGGCTGGGTCGAGGCGGCGGGCCAGCGCATCGACAGCACCGCGGAGCTGTTCCCCGAGTACGTCGCGACGATGCAGGAGCGCCTCGCCGGCCGCCTGGCGCTGTTCGCCGAGCGCGCGGCGATCGAGCACGAGCAGCGCAACGGCACGCTCTCCGCGGGGGTTGCCGGGGAGCTGCTGGCCGACCTCGGCGAGACGCTCTACGGCCTGCGTGGCGGCGACGTCGGCAAGCTGCAGATCGGTCCTGAGGAGCTGCTGCGCAAGGTGCCGTTCTTCGAGGGCATGGCGGCGGCGGATTTCGCCCGCGTCGCCGCCTGCCTGCACGGCACCACGGTGCCGGCCGGGGAGGCGATCGTGGAGCAGGACGAGCGCGGCGACTCGATGTACCTGATCGGCCGCGGCGTGGTGCGCGTGGCGCGCGCCGAGGAGGGGGGCGAGCGTGACCTGGCGACGCTGCTGGCGGGCGACTTCTTCGGCGAGATGGCGCTGCTCAACCAGGCCCCGCGCACCGCGACCTGCCGGGCGGTGACCCCGTGCGCGCTCTACGAGCTGCGCCGCGAGGACTTCGACGCCGTGTGCCGGCAGCAGCCGTCGATCCGCAGCGCGGTGGAGCAGGTCGAGCGGGAGCGCAGCGCGCAGCTGAGCGGCGGCTGAGGGCCTGCCGCGGGCCGCGCTCAGGGTTTCCCGGGGCGGGCTTCGTCCGCTGCGGCCTGGTCGACCGGCGGGCTCGCGGGTGCGTCGTCGGCGTAGTCGCGAGGGGGGGTCGCGGCTTCCGCCTCCGCCTCCGCCGAGGGGCTGCCCTGGCCGCCCCCGGCGCTCTCCGCGGTGGCGGGTGCCGCTGCGCTCGCGGGTTCCCTGCTGCCGCTGGCCGCTGTCGCAACCTCCGTCGGGGTGCCGATCAGCTTCGACTGGTCGAAGGCCAGCGCGGTCTCGGCCGCGCTGTCGTCGCACAGCCGCTGGGCCCCCGAGCGGAGCTGTTCGTGCACCTCGCGGTAGCTCTCGGTCAGGCGGTTGACCGCGGTCGCCGTGCGGGTGAAGTGCTCGGTGACCTCGCGGCGGTAGGCGGCGTGCTCGCTGCGGGCCTGGGCCAGCTCCTCGCGCAGCTGGCGGGCTGTGCGCCCGCCCGCGCCGAGCAGGTAGGTCAACAGCATCCCGGCCGCCAGGCCGATGCCGAGGGCTAGCAGTGCGGTCATCCAGCTCAACACGGGGCTCCGGCGGCGGTTTTCCGCGCGGAGTATATCAGCGCCGGAGCCCGCTCCGGCGGTCCGGGTCCGCTAGCCGGCGAACTCGTCCCGCAAGCGCTCGACCAGCGCCGCGAAGGCCTCCTGCGCGGCCCGGTCGGCGGCCGCGGCGCGCAGCCGCAGCGTGACCGCCGGCGGGCCGCCCCCGGCCGCCGGGTAGATGCCGACACGGGCGCGCGGGTGCTCGCGGCAGAACGCCTCGACCGCGAGCGCGATGTCGCCCTCCATCACCGCGAGGGTGACGTCACGGGTGACGCTCGCCGGCGCTGCCGGGGCCGGCAGCAGCGCCTCCAGCAGCGCGCGCGCCATCGGCTGCAGCATGCGCGGGAAGCCCGGGAAGGCGTAGACCCCGTCGGCGGCGAACCCGGGAGCGCCGCCGGGGTTCGGCAGCAGCTCGCAACCTGCCGGGAGGTCGGCCATGCGCTGGCGCTGCGCGGTGTAGCGCTCGCCGTAGTGGGCGGCGAGCAGGGCGT
>DATCZX010000456.1:0-5150 GCA_036525695.1 Gammaproteobacteria bacterium
GGTTGACGCGGCGCAGTGCGCCGTCCTCGCGCACGCCGAAGCGCAGCTCGTCACCGTAGTCGAGCAGCTGGAACAGCGTCTGCAGCTCGTGGTAGCCGTCCTCGCGCCGCCCGGTCACGTGCAGGAACAGGTTGAGCTTGGCCGGCGCCGGCCAGGGCCGCTCCTCCGGCGCGCGACGCGCGCCGCTCATCCCGGCGCCCCGAGCCGCCACTGGTCGACCACCAGGCGCAGGCGCAGGTCCGGGCGCGCCAGCTCGACGCGGTGCGGCAGCACGCGTCCCGAGACCGGCTGGTAGCGCTCGAGCTTCACCTGCCAGCCGTCCTGCTCGAGGCGCAGCAACCGCCCCTCGGCGTCGCGCACCTGCGCCCCGGCCGCGCCGGGGGCGGCGCGCCCGGTGAGCCAGTGCCGCAGGCCGCGCACCGGCAGGTACCAGCCGAGGTGGCGGCGCAGCAGGCTCTCGGTGTCGCGCTCATGGTAGGACTCGTCGCTGGCGAGCTGCAGGCGGGCGCCGCCGGCATCCTCCTCGAGGCGCACCGCGCCCTGGCCGAGCGGGCCGGCGAACTCGATCCGGTAGCCGTCGGCCCGCTGCTCCCAGGTAAGCGTGCCGTGCCACTGCTCGTCGGCGGCGCGCACGCCGAGACGGCCGTGCTGCTGCCACTCCAGGCCTGGCCCGGGGACGGGAGGGGACGGCGGGGCCGCGGCGCAACCGGCCAGCAGCGCGGCCAGCGCCAGCGCGGCCGGCCGGCTCACGGCCGGTAGCGTTCCACGGTTTGCCGCAGCACCTCGTTGTCGGCGTGGTCGCGCCAGGCATCGAGCAGGATCTGGCGCGCCCGCTCGACCTCGCCGGTCTCCCACAGCACCTCGCCGAGGTGCGCGGCGATCTCCGGGTCCTGGCTGCGGGCGAAGGCGTCCTGCAGGTAGTTCAGCGCCAGCGGCAGGTTGCCGAGCCGGTAGTGGACCCAGCCCATGCTGTCGATGATCGCCGGGTCCTCGGGGCGCAGTGCCAGCGCGCGCTGGATGAAGTCGAGCGCCTCGGCGTGGCGGTCGGTGCGGTCGGCCAGCGTGTAGCCGAGCGCGTTCAGCGCGCTGGCGTTCTCGGGGTCGTGCTCGAGCAGCCGCTTGAGGTCGCTCTCGAGCAGGTCCAGCCGGTCGACCCGCTCGGCCAGCATGGCGCGGGCGTAGAGCAGTTCGCTGCTGTCCGGGTCCTCCTGCAGCGCGCTGCCGTACAGGGCCATCGCCTCGCCGGCGCGGTCGGCCTCGATCAGCAGCTCGCCCTCGACCAGCAGCAACCGCTCGCGCAGCTGCGGCTCGGCCGCGCGCAGCTGGCGCACCTCGGCCAGCGCGGGTTCGAGCCGGCCCATCCGGGCCAGCGTGGCGGCCGCCTGGATGTGCGCCTCGCTCGCGTACTCGCCGCCGGCGACCTTGCGGTACCAGTCGAGTGCCGATGCGTGGTTGCCGCGTTCCGCCTCGAGCCGGCCGAGGAAGAAGCGCGCGTCGTCGGCCCGCGCCTCGCCGCGCTCGAGCTGGCGCAGGTAGCCCTCGGCGTCGCCGTACTGGGCCAGTTCCAGCGACAGCAGCGCCAGCGCGTAGAGGATGTCGGGGTCGCCCGGGCGGCTCGCGGCGAGCGCCTCGAACTGCGCGCGCGCCTCGCCGGCACGCTGCAGGTTCATCAGCATGCGCGCGTAGGCCAGGCGCAGGTCGCGGTCGTCCGGCAGCCTGGCGACGCCCTCGGCCAGGGTCGCGAGCGCCGCCTCGCCGCGTCCGAGCGCGACCAGCACCTGGGCCTGCTGGATCCGGGCCTGGGCCCAGTCCGGGTCGAGGCGCACCGCGGCGCCGAGCTCCCCGGCGGCCAGTTCGAGGTCGGCCGCGTGGCGCGCGATGAGGCCGTGCATCTGGTGCGCGGCGGCCACCTCCGCGTGGCTCGCGGCGATGCGCCCGGCCGCCTGCAGCGCCAGCGGCTTCTCCGGCAGGCGCGCGAGGATGGCACCGACCTGGCGCAGCCCCTCGTCGAGGTCGGCCTCCGCCTCGAGGTAGCGCTCGAGGTGCGCCAGGCCGGCCTCGAGCTCGCCGCGGCGCAGCTCGAGGTTGGCCAGGATGCGGTAGATCAGCAGGTTTTCCGGCTGCAGCTCGAGCCACAGGTGGGCGGCCTCCAGCGCCAGCGCGTCCTCCCTGGCGTAGATGCCGAAGTGCGTCGCGCGCTCGGCCAGGCGCACGTCGCGGTGCTCGCGGGCGCTCTCGAGGTAGTGCTCGAGGGCGGTCTTGTAGTCGCCGCGCTGCGCGGCGATCTCGCCGACCAGGACGTCGTACATCGGTGACGGCGGCGGGGCCGGCCGGCTGTCGACGATCACCACGTCGCTCGGCAGCGCCGCCTGCGGCGGGTCGTCGGCACTCACCGGCCGGCCGGCGCAGGCCGCGGTCAGCAGGCCGAACAGGCAGCAGGCGATGATGGGCAGGGGCGAGTTGGTGGGCATCGGCGGGACGCGATCCGGTGACGCGGCCATTCTACACCGCTGTCGGCTGTGACCGCGCACCCGCCGCGGCGTTCCCGGCGAACGTTTCCGGCGGCGCCCGCTCCAATCCTGCATGCCTCCGCCGGCGGCGTGCGCGGCACTTGCCTTGGCTCCGGGTGATCGCGCAGAATCCCAACGATTTCAATCGGCTTTTTTTCCACATGTCACTGCTCGCTCTCGGGATCAACCACAAGACGGCGCCGGTCGACGTGCGCGAGCGGGTGGCGTTCACCCCGGAGCGCATGACCGACGCGCTGCACGACCTGAGCACCCAGCCGGCGGTGAGCGAGGCGGCGATCCTCTCCACCTGCAACCGTACCGAGCTCTACTGCGGGGTCGACGACGCCGGCAACGAGGTGGTGGTCGACTGGCTCAGCCGCTACCACCAGCTGCCGCGCGCCGACCTGCTCCCGTACATCTACTCGCTGCCCGACCAGGACGCGGTGCGGCACATGCTGCGCGTCGCCAGCGGGCTCGACTCGCTGGTGCTGGGCGAGCCGCAGATCCTCGGCCAGATGAAGGACGCCTACCAGGCGGCCAGCTCGGCCGGCACCCTCGGCGGGCAGCTGAGCCGGCTGTTCCAGCACACCTTCGCGGTGGCCAAGCAGGTGCGCACCGACACCGAGATCGGCTCGAGCCCGGTGTCGGTCGCCTTCGCCGCGGTCAGCCTGGCGCGGCAGATCTTCGGCGAGCTGAACGGCCAGACCGCGCTGCTGATCGGCGCCGGCGAAACCATCGAGCTGGTCGCCCGCCACCTGCACGAGAACGGCCTCGGGCAGATGATCGTGGCCAACCGCACCGCCGAGCGGGCCCACCTGCTGGCCAGCCAGTTCGACGGCTTCGCCATCGAGCTGGCCGAGATCCCCGGCCACCTGGCCCAGGCCGACATCGTCATCTCCTCGACCGCCAGCCCGCTGCCGATCCTCGGCAAGGGCGCGGTCGAGCGCGCGCTGAAGCAGCGCCGCCACCGGCCGATGTTCATGGTCGACATCGCGGTGCCGCGCGACATCGAGCCGGAGGTCGGCGAGCTGGCCGACGTCTACCTGTACAAGGTCGACGACCTGCGCGAGATCATCGAGGAGAACCTCGCCTCGCGGCGCGAGGCGGCGCTGCAGGCCGAGGAGATCATCGACAACCAGGTGACCCGCTTCATGGGCTGGCTGCGCTCGCTCGACGCGGTCGAGACCATCCGCAACTACCGCGACTACGCCGAGCGCACCAGCGAGGAGCTGGTGCAGCGGGCGCAGCGCAAGCTGCGCAACGGCAGCACCCCCGAGGAGGCGCTGGCCTGGCTCGCGCACAACCTGGCCAACAAGCTCACCCACGGCCCGACGGTCAAGCTGCGCCAGGCCAGTTTCGACGACCGCGGCGACCTGCTGGCCGCCGCGCGCGAGCTGTTCGGCATCAAGACCTCCTGAGCCCTGCCGGGCCTCACCACGACCATGAAGAGCTCCCTGCGCAGCAAGCTGGACGCGCTCGCCGAGCGCCACCGCGAGGTGACCGCGCTGCTCGCCGAGCCCGAGGTGATCGGGGTCCAGGCACGCTTCCGCGACCTGTCGCGCGAGTACGCCCAGCTCGACCCGCTGGTCCACGCCTACCGCGACTACCAGTCCAGCGAGACCGCGATCCACGGCGCCGAGGCCCTGCTGCGCGACCGGGACCCGGAGCTGCGCGCGCTCGCCGCCGAGGAGCTCGACGGTGCCCAGGCGCGCCGCGCCGAGCTCGAGCGCGAGCTGCAGCTGCTGCTGCTGCCGCGCGACCCCGACGACACGCGCAACGTGTTCCTGGAGATCCGCGCCGGCACCGGCGGCGCCGAGGCGGCGCTGTTCGCCGGCGACCTGCTGCGCATGTACCTGCGCTTCGCCGAGCAGCGCGGCTGGCGCAGCGAGACGGTCAGCGAGAGCCCCGGCGAGCAGGGCGGCTACAAGGAGGTGGTGGTGCGCGTGGCCGGCGACGACGTCTACGCGACGCTGAAGTTCGAGTCCGGCACCCACCGCGTGCAGCGCGTCCCCGAGACCGAGGCGCAGGGGCGCATCCACACCTCGGCGTGCACCGTCGCGGTGCTGCCCGAGGCGGAGCAGGTCGACGCGATCGAGATCGACCCCGGCGACCTGCGCGTCGACACCTACCGCGCCTCCGGCGCCGGCGGCCAGCACGTCAACAAGACCGACTCCGCGGTGCGCATCACCCACCTGCCGAGCGGCCTGGTGGTCGAGTGCCAGGACGAGCGCTCGCAGCACAAGAACCGCGCCCGCGCGCTGGCGCTGCTGCAGGCGCGGCTGCTGTCGGCGGAGCGCGAGCGGCAGACCGCGGCGACGGCCGCGACGCGCAAGTCGCTGGTCGGCAGCGGCGACCGCTCCGAGCGCATCCGCACCTACAACTTCCCGCAGGGGCGGCTGACCGACCACCGCATCAACCTGACCCTGTACAAGCTCGCCGAGGTGCTCGAGGGCGACCTCGACCAGGTGATCGGCCCGCTGGTGCAGGAGCACCAGGTCGAGCTGCTGGCGGCCCTCGGCGACGGATGAGCGGCGCGGCACCGGCAGCCGGCAGCGGCTGCGTGCGCGACCTGCTGCGCGCGGCGACCGCGCGGCTGGCCGCGGCCGCGGTCGGCGACAGCCCGCGGCTCGACGCCGAGGT
>DATCZX010000457.1:0-10241 GCA_036525695.1 Gammaproteobacteria bacterium
GGGCGCCGGCTCGGTCGCCGATGCGCTCAGCATCCGCCAGGCAGCAACGGGGATCACCGGGCCCGGGTTGGCGCGCAGCCAGGCGATGCACTGCCGCATGATCAGGTTCGACTGCCGCATCTCCTCGATGCGCACCAGGTAGCGGTCGTAGCTGTCGCCGGTCACCCCGATCGGGATGTCGAAGTCGAGCTGGTCGTAGACGCTGTAGGGCTGCTTCTTGCGCAGGTCCCAGGCGATCCCCGAGCCGCGCAGCATCGGGCCGGTGAAGCCGAGCTGCAGCGCCTCCTCCGGGGTCACCACGCCGATGCCGACGGTGCGCTGCTTCCAGATGCGGTTGTCGGTCAGCAGCGTCTCGTACTCGTCGACGCAGCCCGGGAAGCGCTCGGTGAAGGCCTCGAGGAAGTCGAGCAGCGAGCCCTGGCGGTCGGCGTTCATCTCCGCGACCGTCTTCACGTCGTGCCACTTCGACGGGCTGTACTGCGGCATCCGCTCGGGCAGGTCGCGGTAGACCCCGCCGGGGCGCAGGTAGGCCGCGTGCATGCGCGCGCCGGAGACCGCCTCGTAGGCGTCGAGCAGGTACTCGCGCTCGCGGAACGCGTACAGGAACACCGTCATCGCGCCGAGGTCGAGACCGTGCGCACCGATCCACATCAGGTGGTTCAGGATCCGCGTGATCTCGGAGTAGAGCACGCGGATGTACTCGGCGCGCGGCGGCGGCGCGATCCCGAGCAGCTTCTCGATCGCCATCACGTAGGCGTGCTCGTTGCACATCATCGACACGTAGTCGAGGCGGTCCATGTAGCCGATGCTGTGGTTGAACGGCTTGGTCTCGGCCAGCTTCTCGGTGCCGCGGTGCAGCAGCCCGATGTGCGGGTCGGCGCGCTGGATCACCTCGCCGTCCATCTCCAGCACCAGGCGCAGCACGCCGTGCGCGGCCGGGTGCTGCGGACCGAAGTTCAGCGTGTAGTTGCGGATCTCAGGCATCGTCGTTACCGGGCTGGTAGCGGTTGTCCTCGCGGATGATGCGCGGCTGGGTCACGCGCGGCTCGATCGTCACCGGCTCGTAGACGGTGCGCCCCTTGTCCGGGTCGTAGCGCATCTCGAGGTGGCCGCTGAGCGGGAAGTCCTTGCGGAACGGGTGGCCGATGAAGCCGTAGTCGGTGAGGATCCGGCGCAGGTCGGGGTGCCCCTCGAAGACGATCCCGAACAGGTCGAAGGCCTCGCGCTCGAACCAGTTGGCCGATTTCCACAGCCCGCTGACCGAGTCGACCACCGGCAGCGCGTCGTCCTCGGCGTAGCAGCGCAGCCGCAGGCGCTGGTTCTGCTTGACCGAGAGCAGGTGGTAGACGGCGGCGAAGCGGTGCGGGTGCGCCTCTCCCCGGTGGCTGGCGGCGAGCGGGTTGACGCCGCGGCTGAAGCCGGTGTCCGAGGCGGCTTCGGTGTTCCACTCGTCGACGCCGTAGCCGAGGTAGTCGATCCCGCAGACGTCGATCAGCTCCTCGAAGGCGAACGCGGCGTCGTCGCGCAGCACGCCGCAGACCGCGAGCAGCGCCGCGCGCGGGACCACCAGCGTCACCTCGCCGCGGTCGACGCTGCAGTCGGTCAACTTGTCGCCGAAGCGCTCGCGGGCGCGGGCGGCCAGGTCCTGGGCGGTGTCGCTCATGCTCGGGCTCTCAGCGGGCGATGGTGTTGGTGTTGCGGATCTTGTTCTGCAGCTGCAGGATCCCGTACAGCAGCGCCTCCGCGGTCGGCGGACAGCCCGGCACGTAGATGTCGACCGGCACGATGCGGTCGCAGCCGCGCACCACCGAGTAGGAGTAGTGGTAGTAGCCGCCCCCGTTGGCGCACGAGCCCATCGAGATCACCCAGCGCGGTTCGGCCATCTGGTCGTAGACCTTGCGCAGCGCCGGCGCCATCTTGTTGCACAGCGTGCCGGCGACGATCATCACGTCGGACTGGCGCGGGCTCGGCCGGAAGATGATGCCGAAGCGGTCGAGGTCGTAGCGCGCCGCGCCGGCGTGCATCATCTCGACCGCGCAGCAGGCCAGGCCGAAGGTCATCGGCCACATCGAGCCGGTCCGCGCCCAGTTGATCAGCTTGTCGGCCGAGGTGGTCAGGAACCCCTTCTCGAAGACGCCCTCTACTCCCATTCCAGCGCCCCCTTCTTCCACTCGTAGATGAAGCCGACCACGAGGATGCCGAGGAACAGCACCATGGCGAGGAAGCCGAACATGCCGATCTGGTCGAGCACCACGGCCCACGGAAACAGGAAGGCGATCTCGAGATCGAAGATCATGAACAGGATCGCGACCAGGTAGTAGCGCACGTCGAACTTCATCCGCGCGTCCTCGAACGCCTCGAATCCGCACTCGTACGGCGAGTTCTTCTCGGGGTCGGGCCGGTGCGGCCCGAGGACCGCGCCGGCGAGCATCGCGCCGACGCCGACGGCCAGCCCGATACACAGGAAGACCAGAATCGGCAGGTAGTTCTCGAGCATGTCTGCGACTCCCGCTTGCACCCGTGGGATTCCCGCCCAGCCCCTTCACGGACGGTCGCGGATGGGCGCCCCTTGCCCCCCCTGGCCGACACTTCCCTGTCACCTGGCCACGGGTAATTTCACCTTAATTTTCAGCATCCTTGGACCACTCCGCGGTAACCGGAGCGATCGCCATGGCTGCCTGGTGATCTGGTGCCGAGGGCCGGACTCGAACCGGCACAGCTTGCGCTACCGCCCCCTCAAGACGGCGTGTCTACCAATTTCACCACCTCGGCTGAATCGGCCAACCCATAATACCAGATTATCGGTTGATAATAAAAATTACTGAGGCTGTTTCGGCGGCACGGCCGGCAGGTCGCTGGCGGCCGACGGCGCCGCGGGACTCGCCGGGGCGGCCGGGGCCTCGACCCGGTCCACCACGCTCTCGATGCGCACCACGTTGGACTGCGTCGCCAGGAACGCCAGGCCCAGGTTGGTGACGAAGAACAGCGCGGCGAGGATCGCGGTGACCCGGGTCAGGAACGAGCCTGCGCCGCGGGAACCGAACACGGTGCTGGAGGCGCCGCTGCCGAAGGCCGCGCCCATGTCGGCCCCCTTGCCGTGCTGGATCAGGACCAGGCCGACCAGCGAGATCGCGATCAGCACGTGAATGACCAGCATGATGGTTTGCATGTCGTCTCGTCCTGCTGCCGGCTCAGGCGGCGCGGCAGATGGTGAGGAATTCTTCGGCGTCGAGCGCGGCGCCGCCGATCAGGCCGCCGTCGATGTCCGGCATCGCGAACAGCTCGGCCGCGTTGGCGCCCTTGACGCTGCCGCCGTAGAGCAGGCGCAGCCCGGCGGCGACCCCGGCATCGCGCGCGGCCACCCGTTCGCGGATGAAGGCGTGCACCGCCTGGGCCTGCTCCGGGCTCGCGGTGCGCCCGGTGCCGATGGCCCAGACCGGCTCGTAGGCGATCACCGCGTCGGCCAGCGCGGCCACGCCCGGCCCGTCGAGCAGCGCGTCGAGCTGGCGCGCGATCACCGCCTCGGTGGCGCCGCTCTCGCGCTCCTCGAGGCGCTCGCCGACGCAGGCGATCGGCACCAGCCCGGCCGCCTGCGCCGCGGCCAGCTTGCGCGCGACCAGCGCGTCGTCCTCGCCGTGGTAGCTGCGGCGCTCGGAGTGCCCGACGATCACGAACCGGCAGCCGAACTCGGCCAGCATCGGGCCGGCGACCTCGCCGGTGTAGGCCCCGGACGGCTGCGTGGAGAGGTCCTGCGCACCGAGGGCCACGCGGCTGCCGGCGAGTTGCGCGGCCAGCTGCTCGAGGAACACGAACGGCGGGCAGACGGCGACCTCGACGCGCTCGAGCGCCGCGGCACCGGCGAGGATGCCGTCGACCAGCGCGCGCGCTGCGGCACGGCTGCCGTTCATCTTCCAGTTGCCGGCGACCATCGGTCGGCGCATCGGTCCGCTCCAGCAGGTTGAATCGGGGGAAAAAAGCGCGCCAAGGATACCGGGCAGGGCCCGCCGGCGCAATGCGCGAGGTGGCGGATCAGGCGTTCGCGGCGCGGCTCACCGCCTCGCTCAGCCTAGCGACCAGCGTCTCCACCTGGGCCGCGTCGCTTGCCTCGACCATCACCCGCACGACCGGCTCGGTGCCCGAGGCGCGCAGCAGCACGCGTCCCTGGCCGGCGAGCTCACGCTCGGCCGCCGCGACCGCGTCGCCGACCGCGGCGCTCTCCAGCGGCTTGCAGCCGGACGGCACGCGGACGTTGTGCATGAGCATCGGCAGCTTGCGCATGCCCTGCTTCAGCTCGTGCAGGCTGCGCTGCCCGCGCACCACGCTCGCCAGCACCTGCAGCGCGGCGATGATGCCGTCGCCGGTGGTGGTGCGGTCGAGGCAGATCAGGTGACCGGAGCTCTCGCCACCGATGCGCCAGCCGCGCTGGTGCAGCCGCTCGAGCACGTAGCGGTCGCCGACCTTGGCCCGCTCGAAGGCGATCCCGTGGTCGGCCAGCGCCTGCTCCAGGCCGAGGTTGCTCATCAGCGTGCCGACCACGCCGCCGCCGAGCGTGCCCTCCTGGTGGCGCGCCCGCGCGATCACGTAGAGCAGCTGGTCGCCGTCGACCACCTCGCCGCGGTGGTCGACCATCATCAACCGGTCGCCGTCGCCGTCGAGGGCGATGCCGAGGTCGGCGCCGCGCGTCAGCACCGCCTGGCGCAGCGGCTCGATGAAGGTCGAACCGCACTCGCGGTTGATGTTCAGCCCGTCCGGCTCGCTGCCGATGCGGTGCACCTGCGCACCGAGCTCGCGCAGCACGCTGGGCGCGACCTGGTAGGTCGCGCCGTTGGCGCAGTCGACCACCAGGCGCAGCCCGGTCAGCGTCACCGCGTAGGGGATCGAGCCCTTGCAGAACTCGATGTAGCGGCCCGCGGCGTCGTCGATGCGCGCCGCCTTGCCCAGGCGCTCGGGGTTGACCGTGGCCAGCGGCTGCTCCAGCTGCGCCTCGATCGCCTCCTCGGTGGCGTCGGGCAGCTTCAGCCCGTCGGGGCCGAAGAACTTGATGCCGTTGTCCTCGAACGGGTTGTGCGAGGCGCTGATGACGATCCCGGCCCGCGCGTGGAAGGTCCGCGTCAGGTAGGCCACCGCCGGGGTCGGCATCGGCCCGGTCAGCAGCGTGTCGACGCCCGCCGCCGACAGCCCGGCCTCGAGCGCCGACTCGAACATGTAGCCGGAGATCCGCGTGTCCTTGCCGATCACCACCCGGCCGCCACCCTCGGGGGCGAGCACGCGCCCGGCGGCCCAGCCGAGGCGCAGGACGAAGTCCGGGGTGATCGGCGGCGTGCCGACGCGGCCGCGGATGCCGTCGGTGCCGAAGTAGTTACGTGCCATCGTCAGCGACTCCTGCGTTGTCGTCTTCGAGCGCCGCGCAGAGCGCCAGTGCCGCGACCGTCGCCGCGACGTCGTGGGTGCGCACCACCCGTGCGCCGTGGCGCACCGCGACGACCGCGGCGGCGACGCCGGCGTGCAGCCGTGCCTCCGCTGTCGCCCGCCGGGGGCCCAGTATGGCGGCGAGCATCGACTTGCGCGACAGCCCGACCAGCAGCGGCGGACCGAGCTCGGCCAGCGCGCCGAGGCCGTCGAGCAGCGCCAGGTTGTGTTCCAGGGTCTTGCCGAAGCCGAAGCCCGGGTCGAGCAGCAGCTGCCCGGGCGCCAGGCCCGCCGCGCGGCACTCGGCGACCCGCGCGGCGAGGAACGCGCGCACCGCGGCCAGCACGCCGCCGGGGTAGCT
Source organism: Gammaproteobacteria bacterium (assembly GCA_036525695.1). GTDB lineage: Bacteria > Pseudomonadota > Gammaproteobacteria > QNFN01 > QNFN01 > DATCZX01. The sequence goes on from DATCZX010000457.1 coordinate 5,771, forward strand.
CGGCGCCGCCTGCATGCTGGCCGGCTCCCCCTGCATGTGCATCAGGCAGACCGGGACCCCGAGCTCGACCGCGGTCGCCAGCGCCCCCGGCCGGGACAGCGCGCGGACGTCGTTGACCAGGCTGGCGCCGGCGCCGACCGCGGCGCGCATCACCGCCGGCTGGCTGGTGTCGACCGACAGCGGCACCGGCAGCTCGCGCGCCAGCCGACTGACCACCGGCAGCACCCGGCGCAGCTCCTCTTCGAGCGGTACCGGCGTCGCCCCGGGCCGGGTCGACTCGCCGCCGACGTCGATCAGCGCCGCCCCCTCGTCGACCATCCGCGCGGCGTGCTCGGCGGCGCGCCCGGGGTCGTCGAAGCGGCCGCCGTCCGAGAACGAGTCGGGGGTGACGTTGAGGATGCCCATCACCCGGGGCCGGGTGAGGTCGAGCACGCCAGCGCCGGGCAGGCGCAACCGGGTCAGCGCGGGCTGCATGGTTCAGGCCGGGGGCGGAACGGCGCGGCCCGGGGCGGCGCAGGCCGCCCCGGGCCGCCGCTCACGCTCAGTGCTGGCTGGCCGGGCCACCGATCCCGGCATCACCCGCAGGCTTGCTGCTGGCGCCGGTCCCGGCCTCCTCGGTGGTACCCGGGGTGCTGTCGCCCCAGCCCTCCGGCGGCCGCGGCGGACGCCCGGCCATGATGTCGTCGATCTGCGTCTTGTCGATGGTCTCGTACTTCATCAGCGCTTCGGCCATCGCGTGCAGCCTGTCCATGTGTTCGACCAGGATCTGCCGCGCGCGCTCGTAGTTGCGCTCGATCACCTTGCGGATCTCCTTGTCGATCACGTGCGCGGTCTCGTCGGAAACCATCTTGTGCTGGGTCACCGAGTGGCCGAGGAACACCTCGCCGTCCTCGTCGCTGTAGGCCTGCGGCCCGAGCACGTCGGAGAGACCCCACTTGGTGACCATGCTGCGGGCGATCTCGGTGGCGCGGTGGATGTCGTTCTGCGCCCCGGTGGTCACCGCGTCGTGGCCGAAGATCAGCTCCTCGGCGACGCGCCCGCCGAACAGCGACGCCAGCTGGCTCTCCAGGCGCAGCTTGCTGTAGCTGTAGCGGTCGCCCTCGGGCAGGAACAGGGTGACGCCCAGCGCGCGGCCGCGCGGGATGATGCTGACCTTGTGCACCGGGTCGTGCTCGGGGACGGTGCGGCCGACGATGACGTGGCCCGACTCGTGGTAGGCGGTCAGTCGCTTCTCGTCCTCGCTCATCACCATGGAGCGCCGCTCGGAGCCCATCATGATCTTGTCCTTGGCCTTCTCGAAGTGCTCCATCTCGACCACGCGGCGGTTGGCGCGGGCCGCGAACAGCGCCGCCTCGTTGACCAGGTTGGCCAGGTCGGCACCGGAGAAGCCGGGCGTACCGCGGGCGATGACCGACATTTCGACCTTGTCCGCCACCGGCACCTTGCGGCTGTGCACCTTGAGGATCTGCTCGCGGCCACGCACGTCGGGCAGCGGCACCACCACCTGGCGGTCGAAGCGGCCCGGGCGCAGCAGCGCCGGGTCGAGGACGTCGGGCCGGTTGGTCGCCGCGATCACGATCACCCCCTCGTTGCCCTCGAAGCCGTCCATCTCGACCAGCAGCTGGTTCAGCGTCTGCTCGCGCTCGTCGTGACCGCCGCCGAGACCGGCGCCGCGGTGGCGGCCGACGGCGTCGATCTCGTCGATGAAGATGATGCACGGCGAGTTCTTCTTCGCCTGCTCGAACATGTCGCGGACGCGCGAGGCGCCGACGCCGACGAACATCTCGACGAAGTCCGAGCCGGAGATGGTGAAGAACGGCACCCGCGCCTCGCCGGCGATGGCGCGGGCGAGCAGGGTCTTGCCGGTGCCGGGCGAGCCGACCATCAGCACGCCGCGCGGGATCTTGCCGCCGAGACGCTGGAACTTGCTCGGGTCGCGCAGGAACTCGACCAGTTCGGCGACCTCCTCCTTGGCCTCGTCGACGCCGGCGACGTCGCCGAAGGTGACCTTGACCTGGTCCTCGCTGAGCATGCGTGCGCGGCTCTTGCCGAACGACATCGCGCCACGGCCGCCGGCCCCGCCCTGCATCTGCCGCATGAAGAAGATCCACACGCCGATCAGCAGCAGCATCGGGAACCAGGAGATGAAGATCTGCATCAGCATCGACTGGCCTTCGGGCGCGCGCGCGTCGATCTGCACGTTGTTGCGCAGCAGGTCGCCGATCATGCCGTTGTCGTCGGGGGTGAAGGTGGTGAACTTCTCACCGCTGTGCAGCACGCCCTGGACCGTGCGCCCCTCGATCACCACGCGGTCGACGTTGCCGTCGGTCACCTGGGTGATGAACTCCGAGTAGGCGAGCCGCTTGGCCGTGCTCGGCCGGTTGCCGAAGTTGTTGAACACGGTCATCAGCACCACCGCGATGATGACCCACAGGAGCATGTTTCTTGCCATATCGTTCAACGTCTTGCGTCCTTCACGCTAGCAGGGGAGAGGCCCGGCATGCAGGCTTAGTACCTTACACCAGGCGATAGTTCCGGGCCACCAGATAGACCTCGGCGCTGCGCGCCCGCGAGGCCTCCGGCTTGCGCACCACGACCTTGGCGAAGGCCTCCCGCAGCGCCGCCAGCAGGGGCTGGAACCCGGGTCCCTGGAACACCTTCAGCAGCAGGTCGCCACCGGGGCGCAGCACCTGCCGGGCAAACTCGAGCGCCAGTTCCGCGAGCAGCTCCGCGCGCGGCTGGTCGACGGCCTTCACCCCGCTTATGTTGGGGGCCATGTCCGACATTACAAGGTCTACCTGGCGCCCGCCGAGCGCCTCGAGCAGCGCCGCGAGGCCGGCGTCTTCGGTGAAGTCGGCCTGCAGGCAGGTGACGCCGGGCAGCGGGTCGAGCGCCAGCAGGTCGAGCGCGAGCACCCGCCCGTGCGGACCGACTGCGTCCGCCGCCACCTGCGACCAGCCGCCCGGCGCGGCGCCGAGGTCGACCACGGTCAGCCCGGGCCTGAGCAGGCGGTCGCGGCGGTCGATCTCGAGCAGCTTGAAGGCGGCGCGCGAGCGCAGCCCGCGCGCCTGCGCCTCGCGCACGAAGGCGTCGCCGAAGTGCTCGCGCAGCCAGCGGCCGCTGCTCTTGCTGCGCGCCATCGTCAGCGCGCTGCCGGGGCGGCGGGGATCGGGTAGACTTGCTGCCCCCGAGGCGCTGAGGAGCGGGTCACCGTGTCACTCCCGGAACGGCACAAGAAGCAGTTGCGACGGCTCGGCCACGCGCGCAAGCCGGTGGTCATCGTCGGCGCCCAGGGCCTGCGCGACAGCGTCCACGCGGAGATCGCGGCGGCGCTGCTGCGCCACGAGCTGGTCAAGGTGCGGCTGGCCGTCGGCGAGCGCGCGGCGCGCGACGCGGCGCTGGCGGCGCTCCTCGAGGCGAGCGGGGCCGAGCTGGTGCAGCGCATCGGCCACGTCGCCCTGCTCTACCGCCGCCACCCGGAGCGGCCGCGGATCGTGCTCGAGTAGAGCGCGCGCACGGCCCCGTCAGAGGTACTCGACGGCGAGGATCTCGTAGCGGCGCGCGCCGCCGGGAGCCTGCAGGGTCACCTCGTCGCCCTCGACCTTGCCGATCAGCGCGCGCGCGATCGGCGAGTTGACCGAGATCATTCCCGCCTTGATGTCGGCCTCGTCCTCGCCGACGATCTGGTAGCGCACCGGCTCGCCGCTGGTCTCGTCGTGCAGTTCGACGGTGGCGCCGAACACCACCTTGCCGTCGGCGTTCAGCTTGCTGACGTCGATCACCTGGGCGTGCGCGAGCTTGTACTCGAGGTCGCGGATGCGCGCCTCGATGAAGCCCTGCTGCTCGCGCGCAGCGTGGTACTCGGCGTTCTCCTTCAGGTCCCCGTGGGCACGCGCCTCGGCGATCGCCTTGATCACGCTGGGACGGGAGACGCTCTTCAGCTCCTGCAGTTCCGCGCGCAGCTTCTCCGCGCCGCGCGCCGTCAGCGGTACCTTGTTCATGCGTCGAACTCCTGGTGCAGGTCCTGCAGCCGGTTGACCCCCGAGGCGTCGATGTACTGCAGCGCGAGCACGGTCGCCCGCGCGCCGGCCAGCGTGGTGGTGTAGGTCACCTTCCGGTTCAGTGCCTCGCGGCGGATCGCGAACGAGTCGGCGATCGCCAGCTTGCCCTCGGTGGTGTTGATGATCAGCGCGATCTCGTCGTTCTTGATCAGGTCGACCACGTGCGGCCGCCCCTCGGCGACCTTGTTGGTGGCCTGGCAGGGCACGCCGATCTCGTGCAGCAGCCGCGCCGTGCCGCGCGTGCCGACCAGCTCGAAGCCGAGACCGGCCAGCTGGCGTGCCACCTCGAGCGCGCCCTGCTTGTCCTGGTCGCGCACGCTGATCAGCACCTTGCCGCCGCGCGGCAGCACCGTCCCGGCGGCCAGCGTCGCCTTGGCGAAGGCCTCGCCGAACGACGCCCCGACGCCCAT
>DATCZX010000458.1:0-7176 GCA_036525695.1 Gammaproteobacteria bacterium
GGCGGCCCGCCGTCACCCGGGCCCGCTGGTGGTGCTGGCCCCGGACACGCCGACCGCGGAACGGCTGGAGAGCGCGCTGCAGTTCTTCGCCGGTGCCGACGGCCTCGAGGTGCTCGGCCTGCCGGACTGGGAGACCCTGCCCTACGACCTGTTCTCGCCGCACCATGACATCGTCTCGCAGCGGCTGACCACGCTCTACCGGCTGCCGACGCTCACCTCGGGGCTGCTGCTGCTGCCGGTGTCGACGCTGATGCAGCGGCTGCCGCCAGTCGCCTACGTCGCCGGCAACGCGCTGCTGCTCGAGGCCGGCCAGCGCCTCGACGTCGACGCGCTGCGCCAGCGCCTGGTCACCGCCGGCTACCGCAGCGTGGCGCAGGTGATGGAGCACGGCGAGTTCGCGGTGCGCGGGGCGCTGCTCGACCTGTTCCCGATGGGCAGCGACGCGCCGCTGCGCGTCGACCTGTTCGACGACGAGGTCGAGTCGATCCGCCGCTTCGACCCGGAGAGCCAGCGCAGCGGGGAACGCCTCGAGCGGGTCCGCCTGCTGCCGGCGCGCGAGTACCCGCTGACCGACGACGGCATCGGCCGCTTCCGCCAGGCCTGGCGGGTGCGCTTCGAGGGCGACCCGGCCCGCTGCCCGGTCTACCGCGACGTCAGCCAGGGGCTGGCCCCGGGCGGGCTGGAGTACTACCTGCCGCTGTTCTTCGAGGCCACCGCGACGCTGTTCGACTACCTGCCGCCGGGCGCGCTGGTCGTGCGCCTGGAGGGGGCGGCCGAGGCGACGGCGGCGTTCTGGGCCCAGGTCGGCGAGCGCCACGAGCAGCGCCGCCACGACCTCGAGCGGCCGCTGCTCGAGCCGCGCGAACTCTACCTCGAGCCGGACCAGGTCAACGCCGCGCTGAAGCCGCTGCGGCGCATCGCCGCCAGCGTCGCCGAGACCGAGCTGCCGCGCGCCCGCGGCGGGGTCAACTTCGCCGCCGCGCTGCCGCCGCCGGTGGCGGTGCAGCCGCGCCAGCCCGAGCCGGCCGCCGCGCTGCAGCGCTTCCTCGCGGAGTTCGACGGCCGGGTGCTGTTCACCGCCGAGTCGGCCGGCCGCCGCGAGGTGCTGCTCGAGCTGCTGCACGGCTGGGAGATCCGGCCCGCGGCGGTCGAGGACTGGAACGGCTTCGTCACCGGCACGGCGCGGGTGGGCCTGGCGATCGCGCCGCTGGAGCAGGGGCTGCTGCTCGAGCAGCCGCCGCTGGCGCTGCTGACCGAGGGCCAGCTGCTCGGCGAGCGCGCACCGCAGAGGCGCCGCCGGCGGCGCGCGGGGACCGACCCCGAGCAGGTGGTACGCAACCTGACCGAGCTGCAGCACGGCGCCGCGGTGGTGCACGAGGAGTACGGCGTAGGCCGCTACCTCGGGCTGCAGATGCTCACCGTCAACGACGTGCCGACCGAGTTCCTGACCCTCGAGTACGCCGACGGCGACCGCCTCTACGTGCCGGTGGCGTCGCTCGGCCTGATCTCGCGCTACACCGGCTCCGACCCGGACAAGGCGCCGCTGCACAAGCTCGGCAGCGGCCAGTGGGAGCGCATCCGCAAGAAGGCCGCGCAGCAGGTGCGCGACGTCGCCGCCGAGCTGCTGGAGATCTACGCGCGCCGCGCCGCGCGCCCCGGCCACGCGTTCCGCCTCGAGCAGGCCGACTACCTGGCCTTCTGCGCCGGCTTCCCGTTCGAGGAGACCGTCGACCAGGCCAGCGCGATCGCCGCGGTGGTCGACGACATGCTCGCCGGGCGGCCGATGGACCGCGTGGTCTGCGGCGACGTCGGCTTCGGCAAGACCGAGGTGGCGATGCGCGCGGCGTTCGTCGCCGTGCACGGCGGCCGCCAGGTGGCGGTGCTGGTGCCGACCACGCTGCTCGCCGAGCAGCACTACGAGAACTTCCGTGACCGCTTCGCCGACTGGCCGGTGCGCATCGAGGCGCTGTCGCGCTTCCGCAGCAAGAGCGAACAGAAGACGCTCCTGGCCGACCTCGCCGCCGGCAAGGTCGACATCGTCATCGGCACCCACCGGCTGCTGCAGGACGACGTCGCCTTCGCCAACCTCGGCCTGACCGTCATCGACGAGGAGCACCGCTTCGGCGTGCGCCACAAGGAGCGGATCAAGGCGCTGCGCGCCGAGGTCGACATGCTGACGCTGACCGCGACGCCGATCCCGCGCACGCTGAACCTGTCGCTGTCCGGGCTGCGCGACCTGTCGCTGATCATGACCCCGCCGAACGAGCGGCTGGCGATCAAGACCTTCGTCAACCGCTGGGACCGCGCGCTGATCGGCGAGGCGATCGAGCGCGAGCTCAAGCGCGGCGGGCAGGTCTACTTCCTGCACAACCACGTCGAGACGATCGAGAAGACCGCCGCCGAAATCGAGCAGATCGTCCCTGGCGTGGTCGTGCGCGTGGCCCACGGGCAGATGCCGGAGCGCGAGCTCGAGCAGGTGATGCTCGACTTCTACCACCGCCGCTTCCAGGTGCTGGTCTGCACCACGATCATCGAGAGCGGCATCGACGTGCCGAGCGCCAACACCATCATCATCGACCGCGCCGACCGCCTCGGCCTGGCCCAGCTGCACCAGCTGCGCGGCCGCGTCGGCCGCTCGCACCACCGCGCCTACGCCTACCTGATCGTGCCCGAGCGCAAGGCGATGACCGCCGACGCGATCAAGCGGCTCGAGGCGATCGCCTCGCTGGAGGCGCTCGGCGCCGGGTTCATGCTCGCCACCCACGACCTGGAGATTCGCGGCGCCGGCGAACTGCTCGGCGAGGAGCAGAGCGGGCAGATCGAGCAGGTCGGCTTCAGCCTCTACATGGAGATGCTGGAGCGCGCGGTGGCGGCGCTGAAGGCCGGCAAGCTGCCGCAGCTCGACCGCCCGCTGGCGCACGGTCCCGAGGTCGACCTGCGCGCGCCGGCGCTGCTGCCCGAGGATTACCTGCCCGACGTCAACCTGCGGCTGATCTTCTACAAGCGCATCGCCAGCGCCGCCGACGCCGGCGCGCTGCGCGAGCTGCAGGTGGAGATGATCGACCGCTTCGGCCTGCTGCCGGAGCCGGCCAAGACGCTGTTCCGCATCGCCGAGCTGAAGCAGCGGGCGACCCCGCTCGGCGTGCGCCGGATCGAGGCCGGCGCCGACGGCGGCCAGCTGGTGTTCGACGCCGAGCCGTCGATCGACACCGCGCGGCTGGTCGAGCTGCTGCAGTCGGACCCGCGCACCTACCGCCTGGTCGACGGCCAGCGGCTGCGCTTCAACCGGCCGCTGCCGGACCTCGACCAGCGCGTGCAGGCGGTCGACGAGCTGCTGGCGCGGCTGCGCCTGCCGGCCGCGGCATGAACCGGCGCGCGCTCGCGCCTGTGCGCGGCTTCCGGGCTAGAATGGCGCGCATGTCCCGTTTCCGCCCCTCCGCCCGCGCCCTGCTGCTGCTGGCGCTCGGCTGCCTGCCGCTGCCGGCCAGCGCGGCGCGCTGGTTCGAGATCGAGCTGCTGGTGTTCGCGCACGAGACGGTCGATGCCGGCAACGAGCTGTGGCCGGCCGACCCGGGTCGCCCCGACCTGCTCGCGGCGCGACCGCTGCTGCCCTACGACCAGCCCGACGAGGGCGCTTTCGGCTTCCGCCGGCTCGAGCCGGAGCAGCTGCAGCTGACCGGCGCCGCCGAGCGCCTGCGCCGCTCGTCACGCTACCGCGTGCTGTTCCACGAGGCCTGGCGGCAGCCGGTCGGCAACCGCGACGACGCGCCGTGGGTCCAGGTGCTGGCGGGCGACGCGACGACCGCCGCGCTGCCGCAGCCACCCGGCGGACTCGCGCCGGAGACAGCGCCGGAGACGGCGCCGGCGCCGCTGGCCGGTGCCGTGCGCCTCAGCGTGCGGCGCTACCTGCACCTCGACGTCGACCTGGTGCGCAGCGACCGGCTGGTGGCGGGGGCGATCCCGGCGGCGACCTCCTCCGGGGTGGTCGCGATCCCGCTCGGCGCAGCGCAGGAGACCCCGGCCGCCACCGGCGAGGCCGCCCAGACGGCCTGGTGGCAGCCGTTCCGGATGCGCCAGAGCCGGCGCATGCGCAGCGACGAGATCCACCACCTCGACCACCCGGCCTTCGGCCTGCTGGTGCGGGTCAGCCCGTTCGAACTGCCGCCGTCACCCGCGGCGGTCGCGCCGGCCGGCAGCCTCGAGCCACCGGTGGAGACGCCAACCGCGAGCGGCACCCCCGGGGAGGCCGGGAGTCCCGCTGCGACCGAGACACCCGGCGAACCACCCGCTGCGGCCGGGCCCGCGACCAGCACCACGCCGTTGGCGCTGCCGCCCGCCCTTCCGGCAGGCACCGCGCGTCCGCCTCAGTGAGCGTGCTCGAGGTCGAGCTGCACCACCTCGTGCAGCAGCGCCCGGACCCGCTCCATCCCTGAGCGCAGGTTGGCGTCGATCTGCTCCATGCTGATCAGCCCGGGGCCGCGCCCGGCGGCCCAGTTGGCGACCACCGCGCAGGCGGCGTAACAGAGGCCGAGCTCGCGCGCGAGCGCCGCCTCCGGCATCCCGGTCATCCCCACCAGGTGGCAGCCGTCGCGCTCGAGGCGGTCGATCTCCGCCGCCGTTTCGAGCCGCGGCCCCTGGGTCGCGGCGTAGGTGCCGTCGTGCCGCGGCGCGACCCCGGCGCGGTCGCCGGCGTCGATCAGCGCCTGGCGCAGCACGCCGCAGTACGGGTGGGTGAAGTCGATGTGGGTGACCTGGTCGAGGTCGCCCTCGAAGAAGGTCTGGTCGCGGCCGTAGGTGTAGTCGACGATCTGGTCCGGGATCGCGAGCTGCCCCGGGGCCATGTCGGCGCGGATGCCGCCGACGGCGGCGACCGCGAGCACGTGGCGCACGCCGATGTGCTGCAGTGCCCAGAGGTTGGCACGGTAGTTGACCCGGTGCGGCGGGATCGTGTGCGCGCGGCCGTGGCGCGGCAGGAACACCACGCTGGCGCCGTGCAGCAGGCCGTAAGTCAGCGGTCCCGAGGGCTCGCCGTACGGGGTCTGTACCACCTCGCGGCGGACCAGTTTCAACGTCTCCAGCGCGGCCAGGCCGGTGCCGCCGATGATCGCCAGCGTGGTCATCCGCTCATTCTCTCTGCGGGGTGGTGTTCACGGCGTCTCCGGGAGCGCGGCACCGGGCTGCAGCGCCACGCCGTCGGGCAGGTGCACCGTGGTGGTCGGGAACGCGACCTCCGCGCCGTGCCCCGCGATGATCGCGTGGATGCGCAGCAGCACGTCCTGCTTGACCTCGTGGAACGCGACCCAGTTGGTGGTCCTGGTGAAGGTGTAGACGAAGAAGTCGAGCGACGAGGCGCTGAAGGCGTTGAAGTTGACGATCAGCGTCTGCGTCGCGTCGATCTCCGGGTGCTCGCGCAGCATCGCCTTGACCTCGGCGACGATCGCCGCCATCGCGTCGACGTCGGCGTAGCGGATGCCGACGGTCTCGTAGATGCGCCGGTGGGTCATCCGCGACGGGTTGATCACGGCGATGCTGGTGAAGGTGGCGTTGGGCACGTAGATCGGCCGCTTGTCGAAGCTGCGGATGCGGGTCAGGCGCCAGCCGATCTCCTCGACCGTGCCCTCGATGTTGCGGTCCGGCGAGCGGATCCAGTCGCCGACCGCGAACGGGCGGTCGAGGTAGATCATCAGGCCGCCGAAGAAGTTGGCCAGCAGGTCCTTGGCGGCGAAGCCGACCGCGATGCCGCCGACGCCGCCGAAGGCGAGCACGCCGGAGATGCTGAAACCCAGGGTCTGCAGCAGCACCAGCGCCGCGGTGATCAGGATCGAGACCCGGGTCAGCTTGCCGATCGCGTCGACCGTGGTGCGGTCGACCGGCTCGCCGGCCTGCTCGCGCGTCAGCACCACGTTGTGCTCGACCCGCGCCACCATCCGCACCAGGAACCAGGCCAGGGTGACGATGACACCGACGTCGCGCAGCGGCCCGACCGCGCCGAACAGCGCCGCGCCGGTCTCGCTGCCGACGATGTCGGCGGCGAAGCTGATGCCCAGGATCCAGATCAGCAGCGTCAGCGGCCGGCGCAGCGCGTCGATGAAGGCGTCGTCCCACGGGCTGGTGGTCTCGCGCAGCCGCCGGTAGAGCCGGCCGAGCACGCGCTTCTGCACGAAGTCGGCGAGCAGCGCGAGCAGGATGACGACAAAGACCTGGGTGGCCCAGAGCCAGGCAGCGTAGTGCTGGTGGAGGGTGTCCAGCAGTTCCGACATCGACGGTATCCCCGGGGTGGCGGCGTGGACGCGCGATTATAGCCTGCCCAGGGCGTCGCCCCGGAGGCTACAGGTCCATGTCGAGCAGCGGCTCGCGATCGAGGCCGGCGAGCAGGCGCACCGCTTCACGCCAGCGCGGCTCGCGGCGCAACCGCTCGGGGTCGGTCGGGTGGCGGCCGTGCAGGCGCGCCCGGCGCAGCTGGCTGACCGGGTCGGTGAAGCGTTCGAGCGCCTCGAGCACCGACGCCTGCACCTCGGGGGCGTTGCACACCAGCAGCATGTCGCAGCCGGCCTCGAGCGCGAGCCGGGCGCGCTCGGCGTGGTCGCCGACGTCCTCGGCACCGGCCATGCTGAGGTCGTCGCTGATCACCACGCCCTGGAAGCCCATGCGCTTGCGCAGCACCTCGCCGAGCCAGAACGATGAGTAGGTCGCCGGCAGTGGCGCCACCTGCGGGTAGAGGATGTGCGCGCTCATCACCGCGGGCACCCCGGCCCGCACCAGCCGGGCGAACGGCACCAGGTCGCTGGCGGCCAGGCTGGCGTAGTCACGCGGGTCCTGCGGCAGGGTCAGGTGCGAGTCCTCGACCACGCCGCCGTGGCCGGGGAAGTGCTTCGCGCACGCGGCCATGCCCGCCTCGTGCATGCCGCGCATGTAGGCCTCGGCGAGCTCGGCGACGGTATCGGCACTGCGCGCGAAGGCGCGGTCACCGATCACCCCGCCGTGCTGGCGGCCGAGGTCGACCACCGGGGCGAAGCTGAAGTCGACGCCGACCGCGCGCAGCTCGCTGGCCATCACCCAGCCCGCCTCGCTGGCCAGCCGCAGCGCGCGGGCGCGGTCGCCCTGGTAGCACTCGCCGAGCCGCGCGACCGGCGGCAGCCGGGTGAAGCCCTCGCGGAAGCGCTGCACCCGCCCGCC
>DATCZX010000459.1:0-6089 GCA_036525695.1 Gammaproteobacteria bacterium
CGCAACGCCCTCGCCGCCCGGGTCGGCGGCACTACCCGGGTGCTGTTCGAGGGCGGGGCGGTGCCCGGCGGGTACACCCCGGACTACCTGCGCGTCGAACTCGCCGGGGCGGCGCCGGCCGGGCTGCGCGGCAGCGTGCGCGACGTCCGCCTGGAGGGCCTCGCGCCGGACGGGCGGGCGCTGCTGGGCCGGCTGCAGGCGCCGCGCTAGTGCGACCGCCGTCGCCGGCTCCCGGGGGGTTGCCGTGCGGGCGCTGAGCCGCGCCCTGCGCGACCTGCTGACGCCGCGCTTCCTCGGCCTGTCCCTGCTCCCGGTGCTGGCGGTGGTGCTGCTGCTGTTCGGCATGCTGGCCAGCCTCGGGGTCGAGCTCGGGCAAGCCGCGGGCGCGAGTGGCGAGGCGGCCGAGGGCTGGCTGGTCGAGCTGTTCGCGGCCCTGCCCTGGGTCGGCGGGCTGGCCGGGTACGGCTGGTTCCGGGCGGTGCTCGAGTTGCTCGGCCAGGTCGCCGGGTGGCTGCTGGCGCTGCTCGCGGCACTGTTCTTCAGCGTGGCCGTGGTCGGGTTGCTGAGCCCGTGGATCGTCGGCGAGGTGGCACGCCGGCACTACCCGCGGCTGGAGCTCCGCGGCAGCGAGGGAGCGCTGGGCTACCTGCGCTTCCTGCTGCGCAGCCTGGGGGTGTTCCTGGCGCTGCTGCTGCTGGTGCTGCCGCTGCTGCTGGTGCCGGGGCTCAACCTGCTGGCGCTGAACGTGCCCTTCTACTACTGGTTCCACCGCCTGCTCAGCTGGGACGTCGCCAGCGTGATCGAGGAGCCGGGGGCCGCGCGCGCGCTGCTCGCGCGCGAGCGGTTGCGGCTGCTGCCCTGGACCCTGCTGCTCTACCTGCTCTCGCTGCTGCCGCTGCTCGGCCTGCTGTTGCCGGTGTTCTTCCTGCTGCTGCTGGCCCACCTGCTGCTGGCGGCGACGCAGCGCCAGCGCGCCGCGCTGCCCGGTTGAGCGCGGCGGGTCGATTGTTGGCCCGGGGCGTGCTAATGATAATGTCTCGTGCCTGCACGTAGCCCGGAACGCGGCCGCGGGACAGAGGAGGTTCGGAATGAGCACAATCGAGACCCTGCTGGGGGCGGAGGCGGAGTCGCTGCTCGGCCACCGCTGCACCGGGATCCCGAGGGAGCTGCTGCAGCTCCCCGGGCCCGATTACGTCGACCGCGTGGTGGCGGCCAGCGACCGCTCGCCGGTGGTGCTGCGCAACCTGCAGGCGCTGTTCAACACCGGCCGGCTGGCCGGCACCGGCTACCTGTCGCTGCTGCCGGTGGACCAGGGGGTGGAGCACTCGGGCGGCGCCTCGTTCGCGCCGAACCCGCTCTACTTCGACCCCGAGAACATCGTCCGCCTGGCCATCGAGGGGGGCTGCAACGCGGTCGCCTCGACCCTCGGGGTGCTCGCCTCGGTGGCGCGCCGCTACGCCCACAGGATCCCGTTCCTGGTCAAGCTCAACCACAACGAGCTGCTGACCTACCCGAACATCCACGACCAGACGCTGTTCGCCAGCGTCGAGCAGGCCTACGAGCTCGGTGCGCTGGCCGTCGGTGCGACCATCTACTACGGCTCGCCGGAGTCGCGGCGGCAGATCCAGGAGATCAGCGAGGCCTTCGCCCACGCCCACTCGCTGGGACTGGTCACCGTGCTCTGGGCCTACCTGCGCAACAACGGCTTCAAGCAGGGCGGCGTCGACTACCACGCGGCGGCCGACCTGACCGGCCAGGCCAACCACCTCGCGGCGACGATCAAGGCCGACATCGTCAAGCAGAAGCAGGCCGAGAACAACGGCGGCTACACCGCGCTGAAGTTCGGCAAGACCAGCAGCAAGGTGTACGACCAGCTGACCACCGACCACCCGGTCGACCTGGTCCGTTACCAGGTCGCCAACTGCTACATGGGCCGCGCCGGGCTGATCAACTCCGGCGGCGCCTCGGGTGACAACGACCTGGCCCAGGCGGTGCGCACCGCGGTGATCAACAAGCGTGCCGGTGGCATGGGGCTGATCTCCGGGCGCAAGGCCTTCCAGAAACCGATGGCCGACGGTGTCGCGCTGCTGCACGCGATCCAGGACGTCTACCGCGATCCCGCGGTGACCATCGCCTGATGCGGATGCGGCATAATCCGCCGGCGACGGTGTAGACTTAGGCGCCCAAACCTGGTGCAACGGAACTGCAACCTGGGACGAGGACGATGACCGCTTCCGACGAGATAATCGCCACGCTGCGTGCCACCGAGCTGTTCGCCGGGATCGACGACGCCGACCTGGCCGAGATCGCCGGGTTCTGCGAGATCCTGCGGATCGCCGACGGCGGCGAGCTGATCACCTCCGGCAGCGAGGGCAGCCGCGACATCTACCTGGTGGTCGAAGGCGTGTTCGACGTCATCGCCAAGCACCCCACGCGCGCGGGCGAGGCGATGACGCTCGGCAACCTGACCTACGAGGTGGTCGGCGAGATCGCCTGGCTGCTGGGGTCGGGGCGCACGGCGACGATCCAGTGCCGCGGCGACATGGTCGCGGTGCGAGTCAACGGCCCGCGGCTGATGGTGTTCCTCGAGAGCCATCCGCGGATCGGCTTCGAGGTGATCCGGCGGCTGATGCAGTCGCTATCGACCAAGCTGGTCGATGCGAACTTCTTCCTGATGTAACCGGGCATGGGCTGCCCTGAACTTACGAGAGGTGGGTCACGATGAGTTTCCTCGACGATCTCAAGAAGGAGGCCGAGGAGAAACAGGCGAAGGAGGCGCAAGCCGCCAACCAGGCCGAGGATCGCGAGCGCTACCTGCGCGAGGTCCTCGACCCGACGATGAACCGCCTGTTCCACTTCTGCCACGACCTCTCGCGTGACCTGAACTACGTCAAGCCGGACATCAAGGTCAGCTACACGCTGCCCGGGGTGAAGGGGGTGCAGGAGTTCAAGCAGGGGGAGTACTTCACCGAGGACTACCACGAGGGACACTTCACCTTCCGCTGCATCTGCCGCAACGACCAGAAGTACCGCGTGCTGACCAACAACGAGCCCGACCTGCAGAAGATCAAGGACTTCCTCTGGATGCACGGCCTGCGCTACCAGTCGCGCGAGTACTTCGACGAGCGCTACACCAAGTGCGGCGAGTTCTTCATCGAGGGGCGCGTGCAGATCGACTTCCTGTTCACCGCGCGCCCGGACAACAAGTCGATCGAGCTGAAGATCGTCAACTACAAGGAGTTCGCGTCGTTCACCTTCTCGATCTCGCCGGACGACGTCGACGACACCTTCCAGGACGAGTTCGCCCGCTACGTGGTGCGCCAGCCGAACAAGTTCAACGACTACAACCGCTACAAGTTCACCGAGGAGCAGCGCCGGCAGCTGCGCCAGCAGTTGCAGGGCCAGGAAGTGCCCGGCGCGGAGGGGCAGGCGGAGTCCGCCAAGTCCAGCAGCGCCTCCCTGCTCGGCGGCCTGTTCCGCCGCAAGAAGTGACCCGTCCCGGGGGGGAAAGCCCGGGTCCGGGCCAGTTCCAGCGCGGCGGGTCGGCAGATGAGTGAGCGCGCCGAGCACTGGGACCGGGTGTACCGCGAGCGCGCCGCCGACGAGGTCAGCTGGTACCAGTCCCAGCCGCGGCTGTCGCTGCGGCTGGTCGAGGCCACCGGGGTCGGGCGCGGCGAAGCGCTGATCGATGTCGGGGGCGGCGCCTCGCGGCTGGTCGACTGCCTGCTGCAGCGCGATTACCGCGACCTCAGCGTGCTCGACGTCTCCGCCGAGGCGCTGGCCGTCGCGCGGCGGCGCCTGGGCGAGACCGCCGCCGCCGTGCACTGGATCCACGCCGACGTCACCGGCTTCGTGCCGTCGCGCCGCTACCGCCTGTGGCACGACCGCGCGGTATTCCACTTCCTGACCGGCGAGCAGGAGCGGGCGCGCTACGTCGAGGTGCTGCGCCGGGCCCTGTTGCCCCAGGCCCACCTGGTGATCGCCACCTTCGCCCCCGACGGGCCGCGCAAGTGCAGCGGCCTGCCGGTCTGCCAGTACGACGGCGAGGCCCTGTGCCGCGAGCTCGGCGCGGGCTTCGAACTGCTCGACGCGACCCGCGAGCGGCACCTGACCCCGGGGGCCGTCGAGCAGCGTTTCGCCTGGTTCCGCCTGCGCTACCGTGCGCCCGCCTGAGGCGGCCGCCGGGCGCCGCCTGCAGCGGTGACCGGTCCGGGCCGGAGGTGGTCACGGCGGGATTCGCCATCAGGTGCGCGGCGGTTGCCGCCGCGGCCGCTCCGATGCCCGCCCGCGGTTCCACCCGGCCCGGCTCTCTGCGATCATAGCGCCCCGCCGCGGCCAGCCCGGCCGCGGCCGGAGTAGCCGATGGACCTGAGCGACGACGGTATCGAGAACCTGCCGCTGCGCGATTTCAGCGAGAAGGCGTACCTGGACTACTCCATGTACGTGATCCTCGACCGCGCGCTGCCGCACATCGGCGACGGCCTCAAGCCGGTGCAGCGGCGCATCGTCTACGCGATGTCGGAGCTCGGCCTGGCGGCGAGCGCCAAGTTCAAGAAGTCGGCGCGCACCGTCGGCGACGTGCTCGGCAAGTACCACCCGCACGGCGACTCGGCCTGCTACGAGGCGATGGTGCTGATGGCGCAGCCGTTCGCCTACCGCTACCCGCTGATCGAGGGCCAGGGCAACTGGGGCTCGGCCGACGACCCCAAGTCGTTCGCCGCGATGCGCTACACCGAGGCGCGGCTGACCGCGTTCGCCGAGGTGCTGCTCGGCGAGCTCGACCAGGGCACCGCCGACTGGGCGCCGAACTTCGACGGCACCCTCGAGGAACCCTCGCTGCTGCCGGCGCGGCTGCCGCACGTGCTGCTCAACGGCACCACCGGGATCGCCGTCGGCATGGCCACCGACATCCCGCCGCACAACCTGCGCGAGGTGGTCGCCGCCTGCCTGGCGCTGCTCGACGACCCCGGCATCGACACCGAGGCGCTGTGCGCCCACCTGCCGGGGCCGGACTACCCGACCGAGGCCGAGATCATCACCCCGGCGGCCGAGCTGCGGCAGATCTACCTGACCGGCAACGGCTCGCTGCGCCAGCGCGCGATCTGGGAGCGCGAGAACGGCGACGTGGTGGTCACCGCGCTGCCCTACCAGGTCTCCGGGGCGCGCGTGCTGGAGCAGATCGCGCAGCAGATGCAGGCGAAGAAGCTGCCGATGGTCGAGGACCTGCGCGACGAGTCGGACCACGAGAACCCGACGCGGCTGGTGATCGTGCCGCGCAGCAACCGGGTCGACCTCGAGGCGCTGATGTCGCACCTGTTCGCCACCACCGACCTCGAGCGCAGCTACCGGGTCAACCTCAACGTCATCGGCACCGACGGCCGTCCCGGGGTGCGCGGCCTGCGCGACCTGCTGGCCGAGTGGCTGGCATTCCGCCGCGCCACCGTCACCCGGCGGCTGCAGCACCGGCTGGACAAGGTCGACGCCCGGCTGCACGTGCTCGACGGCCTGCTGGTCGCGTTTCTCAACATCGACGAGGTGATCGCGATCATCCGCCAGGAGGAGAAGCCGAGGCCGGTGCTGATGCAGCGCTTCGGCCTCAGCGAGATCCAGGCCGAGGCGATCCTCGAGCTGAAGCTGCGCCACCTCGCCCGGCTCGAGGAGATGAAGATCCGCGCCGAGCAGCAGTCCCTGGCCGAGGAGCGGGCGAGCCTGCAGTCGATCCTCGATTCGCCGCCGCGCCTGACCCGGCTGCTGCGCGACGAGCTGCAGGCCGATGCCGCGCGCTTCGGCGACGCGCGCCGTTCGCCGCTGTGCGCACGGGCCAGCGCGCAGGCGCTCGACGAGACCGCGCTGACCCCGAGCGAGCCGGTCACCGTGGTCCTCTCGGAGGCCGGCTGGGTGCGCGCGGCCAAGGGCCACGAGGTCGACGCCGGGGCGCTCAGCTACCGCGCCGGCGACCGCTTCCTGGCTGCCGCGCAGGGGCGCAGCAACCAGCTCGCGGTGTTCCTCGACTCGACCGGCCGCAGCTACTCGCTGCCGGCGCACTCGCTGCCGTCGGCGCGCGGCCAGGGCGAGCCGCTGACCGGGCG
>DATCZX010000460.1:0-3362 GCA_036525695.1 Gammaproteobacteria bacterium
GGCAGCAGCCGCTCGGGGGCGAGCACCGCCTCGAAGGTCCGCGTGACGCGGGCCCGCGCCGCAGCCAGGTCGGGCACCACCACCCCGACCCGCAGCCCGGGGTCGCCGGCCAGCGCCGCCCGCGCCCAGCTGGCCGCAGCGTGCAGCTCGTCGGCGAAGGCCGGCAGGTCGGTGCGGCAGGCCCGGCCCGCGACCCGCGGCGGGGCGAGGCGCGCCACCCGGGTGCCGGCGGCGGCCAGCGCATCGAGCAGTGCCTGCTGCTGCGGCGCCAGCTCGTCGAACGCGTACAGCAGCAGCCGGGCCGGCCGTTCCACGCGCCCCCGCTCGAGGTACCCGGTCAGCGCGTCGGGCAGCCGCGCCTCGTCGATCCAGCCGTCGCGCGTGCAGCGTGCGCCGTAGGCGCGCGCCCAGCGCCGGAACGCGCGGCTGTCGCCGTCGTCGCCGAACTCGGGGGCGTCGAGGTCGACGCGCCAGGCGTGCAGCAACCCCCAGGCCTCGGCCGCGGTCGCCGCGGCACCGGCCGGCAGCAGCAGGCCGACGGCGTCGCGCTCGATGATCGCCGCCCACAGCGCGGCGGCCTGGTGCGCGGAGAGCAGCGCCGGGCGGGCGCCGAGCCGCGGGTCGTTCCAGGCGCGCTGCAGCCAGGCGCCCCAGGTCAGCACCTGCGGGCTCTCCCACGCCTGCAGGCCGGCCGCGACGCGGCGCCGGGCGACCTCCTGCAGCAGGCCGCGGGCCAGGCGCCGGTTCGGCGTCAGCACGCTCCAGCCGTCGTCGATGCACTCGTAAATATCCATTATTCAATAATTTATATGATTATTTTAATGTCATTTTCAGAGTGCGCCGCCCGGCTGCCTGCGATCGCATCATCCGCCGCGCGAGGCTCACCCGGTGAGCCCGCACCGCCCCCCGGCTACCACAGGCCGTAGCGCAGCGGCAGCAGCACCGTGTAGGCCAGCCACATCAGCAGCGTCAGCGGCACGCCGACGCGGACGAAGTCGGCGAAGGTGTAGCCGCCGGCGTTGAACACCAGCAGGTTGGTCTGGTACGCCATCGGCGTCGCGTAGCTCATGTTGGCGCCGAACAGCACCGCCAGCACGAACGGCTCCGGCGGCGCGCCGAGGCCGTTGGCGATGGCCACCGCGAACGGCGTGCCGATCACCGCCGCGGCATTGTTCGAGACCACGTTGGTGAGCACGGCCAGGAACAGCATCAGGCCGCTCAGCACCGCCACCACCGGCAGCCCGGCACTCAGCGCGAGGAACACCGCGGCGACGTACTCGGTCGCGCCGGTCGCCTGCAGCCCGGTGCCGAGCGCGAGGCTGGCGACGACGATCAGGATCACCGCCGGGCTGACCGCGCGGCTGGCGTCGCGCCAGCCCAGGCAGCCGCTCAGCAGCAGCGCCAGCACGCCGACCACGGCGCTGACCGCGATCGGCAGCAGGCCGCTGGCCGCGGCGGCGATCACCGCGACCAGGATGCCGAGCGCCAGCGGCGCCTTGTCGGTGTGCGGCAGGTCGACCGTGGCGTCGAGCACCATCACCTCGCCGCTGAGCTTGAGCTCGCGGATCGCGGTGCGCTCGCCCTGCACCAGCAGCACGTCGCCGACCCGCAGCAGGGTCTGCTGCAACGGCAGCGACGGCGTCGGCTCGGCCCGGTGCAGCGCCAGCGGGCGCAGCTGGAAGCGCTCCTCGAAGCGCACCTGCTGCAGCGTCGCCCCGACCAGCGCGGTCTGCGGGGTCACCACGATCTCGGCGATCTGCTGCTCGGCGCCCTCCAGCGGGTGCTCGTCGTCGACGCGCTGGTCGCCGGAGTAGAGCTCGACCTCCAGCTCCTGCTCGTACTCCTTGAGCCGCTCCGGGGTGTCGCTGACCAGCAGCTGGTCGCCCGCCTTCAGCACGGTGTCGGGCAGCGGCATCAGGTTCAGCGGGCCGCGGCGGATCTGGCTGACGCGCAGGCCGGCGGCCTTGCGCCGCAGCTCGGCCAGCGTGGCGCCGTCGGCGTGCCCCTCCCCGACCACCTGCAGCCGCGCGCTGAACAGCCGCGGCGAGGTGTCGGCCAGCGGCGCGGTGCGCTCCGGCAGCAGGCGCGGGGCGATCAGCCACAGGTAGAGCACGCCGATGCCGCCGGCCGCCGCGGCGAGGCCGAAGAAGTCGAACATCCGCAGCTGCGTCGCGCCCAGGTCGGCGGCGACCGCCACCACCAGCAGGTTGGTCGAGGTGCCGATGGTGGTCATGGTGCCGCCGATCACCGTCGCCAGCCCCATCGGCAGCAGCGTCGCCGACGGCGAGATGCCCGAGCGCAGCGCCACGCTGACCAGGATCGGCAGCAGCAGCACCACGATCGGGGTGTTGTTGACGAACGCGCTGAGCAGCGCGGCGATCAGCATGGTCAGCAGCAGCGACAGCGACGGCGCCCGCGCCCAGGCGCGCGCCAGCAGGCGCCCGACCGGCTCCAGCGCGCCGGTGCGCACCAGCCCCTGGCCGGCGATCATCAGCGCCACCACCGCGACCAGCGCCTCGTGGGCGAAGCCGGAGAAGAAGTCGCCGACGCGCAGCCGGGTGCCGTCCTGGACGTAGGGGAACAGCTCGAAGCCGACCAGCAGCAGCACCAGCACCGCCAGGCTCGAGGTCTCCAGCGGGATGCGGTCGCGGGTGAACAGCGCCAGCGCGACCGCCGTCAGCAGCATCACCGCGACGGCGTGGGCATCGGGGGTGGGTGGCACCGGGCGTCAGTCCCAGGCGAACGCGGCCATCGACAGCACCCCGTAGGTCCAGCTCGCGTGCAGCTGGCGCCCGGCGGGATCGTCGGCGCCACCGAGGGCGACGTGGAACGGCAGCAGGTGCTCCGGGGTCGGGTGGTTGCGGCGCGCCTCCGGGGCCCGCGCCCAGACCTCGACCAGCGCGTCGAGGTCGCCGGCCGCGACCCCGGCCGCGAGCCAGTCGGCGAAGGCGGCCGCGTAGGCCGGCGGCGCGGCGTCCAGCGGGTGGCGGCCGTAGTCGCGCAGGTTGTGCGTCGCCCCGCCGCTGGCCAGCAGCAGCACGCCGTCGTCGCGCAGCGGGCGCAGGCGCCGCCCCAGCTCCAGGTGCCAGGCGGGGTCGAGGTCCGGCTGCACCGACAGCTGCACCACCGGCAGGTCGGCCTCCGGGTAGATCAGCCGCAGCGGCACCCAGGCGCCGTGGTCGAGGCCGCGCTCGGGGTCGAGGCTCGCGCCCGGCTCGAGGCCGGCGAGGCGCTCCGCGACCCGCGCGGCCAGTCCGGGGTCGCCGGGCGCCGGGTAGACGACCTCGTACAGCTCCGGGTGAAAGCCGTAGAAGTCGTGCACCGTCCCCGGCCGGGCGACGGCGCCGACGGCCGGGGCCCGG
>DATCZX010000461.1:0-11645 GCA_036525695.1 Gammaproteobacteria bacterium
TGGTTGAAGCCGGCGATCGGCGTGAAGTCGAAGGTGTAGACGCGGTACTCCTCGTCGCTCAGGTTCTTGACGAAGGCCGCGACCTCGAGCTTCTCGTCCAGCGTGGTGTAGCTGACCCGCGCGTTCCACAGCGTGTAGGCGTCCTCCTTCGCCACCGGCGAGTTGGTGATGTCGAAGTAGTGGTCGCCCTGGTGGTTGAAGTCGGCCTGCACGGCCACTTCGCCGCCGGCCATCGGCCACGCGTAGCGCACCAGGCCGTTCAGCGTGAACTCCGGCGCCAGCACCATCTCGGTGTTCTTGATCGCGGTATTGGTGTTGCGGTCGAAGATCTCGTCGACCTCGGTGTCGAGCAGGCTCATGCCGAGCACGATGTCGAGGCCGTCGACCGGGCTGCTGAACAGCTCGGCGTCGAGGCCGTAGACGGTGGCGTCGGAGTTCGAGATGAACTGCGACAGGCCGCTGAAGCTGAGCGCCTGGAAGTCCTCGTAGTCGTAGTAGAACGCGGTCGCGTTGAAGCGCGTGCTGACCTCCGGGAACGACGACTTCAGGCCGATCTCGTAGCTGGTCAGGATCTCCTCGTCGTACGGCATGTCGTCGTTGGTCACGCCGTCGGCGTAGTCGAGGAAGCCGGCGTTGAAGCCGCCGCTCTTGAAGCCGCGCGACACCTTGGCGAACACCATCATGTCGTCGTTGAACTTGTGGTCGATGCCGAGCGTGCCTGAGGCGTTGCCGTTGTCGATCTCGTCGCGGGCGTCAAAGGCCGGGAACGGTGCGAAGCTCGGATCGAGCACGCCAACGATGGGCAGATCCATCGTGTTCAGGTAGCGCATGTCCCGCTTTTCCTTGGTGTAGCGGAAGCCCAAGGTCAGCGTGTTGCGGTCGGTCACGTCGACGTCGTACTGGCCGAAGATCGCGTAGGAGTCGGTTTCCTGCGTGTAGTCGATGTCGTAGTTGAAGAACGGGTAGACGCAATCCAGCGCCGGGAAGCTCGGGCTGCACATCGCCATCGGGTCGAAAGACGCGTCGGTCGACGGATCGAAGTCGAGCAGCGCCGGGTCACCGAGCAGCCAACCGGGGAAGTTGACGTCCAGGGCCATGTCACCGTTGACCTCGGAGCCGAAGTAGTAGAGTCCGGCGACCCACTTGCCACGTTCGTCGGCGCCGCTGAAGCGGAACTCCTGCGAGAACTGGTCGGCATCCGACTCGAAGGTCGGCTCGACCCCGGGCAACGGCCCCATGTCGGTGTCTTCCTGGTGCTTCTTCTTCAGGCTCTCGACCCCGGTGATCGAGGTGAAGGTGAAGCGGTCGGCCGCGTAGTTCAGCGTCACCGAGCCGCCTGCGGTCTCGATGTTCAGCATGCCGTCGCGGTCGTAATTGCCCTTGAACGGGTCGCGGTCGGTGTCGGCGTAGCCGTAGATGTCCGGCGTGCCGAAGGCTGATGGGACGTTGAACCCGTTCGGGCCGGGTTCCGACGCCTGGTGCTGGTACTTCGGCGCGATCACGTCCGACTCGCCGCCGTGCACGTTGACCAGCACGTCGAGGCGGTCGGAGAGGTCCATGCCGACCAGCAGCCGCCCGGCCATGTTGTCGGCCTCGTTGGCGTCGTTGCCGATCCGGTTGTCGACGTAGCCGTCGTGCTGGTGACCGGCGACCGCGAGGCGCGCGCGCACCTTGCCCGACTGCACCAGCGGGCCGCTCAGCGCGCCCTCGAACTTGAGCTGGTCGTAGTCGCCGTAGGTCAGGTCGCCGTAGCCCTCGAAGGCGTCGGTCGGCTTGTTCGAGATGAAGTGCATCAGGCCGCCGGTCGCGTTGCGCCCGTACAGCGTGCCCTGCGGGCCGCGCAGCACCTCGACCCGCTGCATGTCGAACAGCTGGAAGGTCTGCCCGGCCATCGCGCTGATGTAGACGTCGTCGCGGTACATCGCGACCGGGCTCTCGTTGTTGTCGTTGAAGTCGTTGAGGCCGACGCCGCGCAGCACCAGCGACGGGTTGTTGCCCTCGCCGACCGGGGTGCCGATGTTCAGGCCCGGGGTCTGCGCGGCGATGTCGACGCTGTTGATGAAGCCGAGCTTCTTGGCCGCGTCGCCGGTGAACGCGGTCACCGAGATCGGGATGTCCTGGACCGACTCCTCGCGCTTCTGCGCGGTGACCACGACCTCCTCGATCACGTCGGCGAGGCTCGGCAGCGGCACGCCGAGGGCCAGGCAGACGGAACTCCACAGGACATACTTCGGGTGCAGACTCACGCGCATCACTCCTCCTCCCCTGTCGTCGTTATCGGCCACCGCGACGGGTGGCCGTGATTCTCCCGGTGCCGCGTTCTGGTGTTGTTTGCGGCCCGGCAACTTGTGCTATGTTGCGGCAAACTAGAACGACTGACCTAAAATGTCAAGGCCGTGAAACGGCGCCAGGCGAGCAGAATAACCTACTGAATTACTTAGGTATTCTGTTGCACTGCAACAGCGTGTTGCCAGGGACTCGCGAGCGCCGGTCGGGGCAAGGGGGAGGAATGGCAGGCAGGGGAACCGGCGCCCTCGCGGGCAGCCTTTCGAGCAAGGGACGGGCGCGTCGCCAGCACATCCTGGTGATGGCGCTGCAGGTGTTCATCGACCAGGGCTACGCGAACTTCAGCCTGCGCAACGTCGCGCGCCAGGCGCGCATCAGCGTCGGCAACCTGCACTACTACTTCCCGAACAAGGAGGCGCTGCTGGCCGAGGTGTTCGACAGCGTGCGCGAGGACTACGCGGAGCAGTTCGCCGCGCTGCTGGCCGACGCCGGGGAGTCGCCGCGCGAGCGCTTCGTCGCGGTGATCGGCTACCTGATCCGCGACCTCGAGAGCAACCGCACCTCGACCTTCTTCCCGGAGCTGTGGGCGCTGGCCAACCACGAGCCGGCGGCCGCCGAGCTGATGGACCGGCTCTACGCCTGGGAGCACGAGCGCATCGCCGAGCTGGTGCAGGCGCTGGCGCCGGAGCTGGACGGCGACCGGCTCGAGACGCTGGTGCTGTTCATCTCGGCGTCGATCGAGGGGCTGACCATGTTCCTCGGCAGCGGCAAGCCGCATGCGCGCCTGGTCGAGCCGACGGTCGCGCTGGCGCTGGCCAGCTACCTGGAGCAGGTCGAGCGGGCCCGGCAGGCCGCCGTCCTGGCCGGCTGAGCCGGCGTCACCCGCCCTGCGCCGCCCCGCTCCGCAGGGCCCCCGGCTGCGCGCCGCGCCCGCGCTCCGCATCGCCGGCGACCAGCGGGGTGATCCCGTGGGCGCCGATGCGGAAGAAGGTGTCGATCAGCTCGGGGATGGTCGCCCCCTTGCCGGGCTGGTACCAGCGCGACATCCAGTTGCACATGCCGAGCAGGCCGAAGGCGGTCATCTTGGCGTCGAGGCCGGCGTCGAACTCGCCGCGCGCCTGCCCTTCCCTGACCAGTTCGACCCACAGCCCGTCGTAGTCGCGCCAGGTGCGGCGCAGCTCCTGCAACTTGCGCTGGTCCTTGAACACGTGGTCCTCGCGCAGCATCACGCTCATCTCGAGGTAGCCCGGGTTGAAGCTGTTCAGGTGCACCTCGAACGCCCCGCGCAGCTTCTGCATGCTGCTCAGGCCGGCCTGGTGGACCACGCCGCGCAGGTTCAGGATCAGCGAGTTGCTCTGCGGCAGGATGATCTCGAGCAGGATCTCCTCGCGGCTCCTGAAGTAGTAGTAGATCGCCTCGCGCTTGACCCCGACCGCCTTGGCGATGTCCTCGATCGAGGTCTGCGCGACCCCCTGGCGCTCGAAGATCTCGGTCGCGCGGCGCAGGATCTGCATCCGTCGGGACATGCTCCCGCCCCTCCCCAGAGCTGGGTCCCGGGGCCCTCGGCAGGCGCCGGAACGAATTTACACGACGTAAAATAGTTCCCATAACCTAGCTGCAGGCCCCCCATTTGGCAACATCTATTTTACAAAGCGTAAAAACGGTCTTTACATCGGGAATCCGTTGGGCTAGCTTGGGCAGCGAGGGACGGCCTCCACAGAACGCCACGCCAAGGCGCGCGGCCGCACCCCGAGGAGGGATGGACGTGAGCCACGAGGAGTTCGTCGGCCGGGAGTTCCCGCCGTTCACCGTCGACGTCGACAGCTGGCGCCTGCGCTTCTTCGCGCGCGCCGCCGGCGCGGACGACCCGCTCTACACCGACCCCGCGACGGCCCGCGCCGCCGGCTACCCGGCGCTGCCGGCGCCGCCGACCATGGCCTACTCGCTGCTGATGGACGCCGGGCAGCCGTTCCGCGTGCTCGAGGAGCTGGGGATCGACCTGCGCCGCGCGGTGCACGGCGAGCAGGCCTTCACCTACCACGCCCCGCTCTGCGCCGGCGATACGCTGACCGGCGTGGTCCGGATCGCCGACATCTACAGCAAGAAGGGCGGTGCGCTGCTGTTCATCGTCGTCGACACCACGCTGCGCAACCAGCACGACCGGCCGGTGGTCGACCAGCGCAGCACCGTCGTCGTGCGCCAGGGCTGATGGCATGAGCACAACACCCGACTTCGACTCCCTCGCCGTCGGCGACGCGCTGCCCGAGCTGGTCAAGCCGCCGCTCGACCGGCTGCAGCTGGCGCTCTACGCCGGCGCCTCCAGCGACTACAACCCGATCCACCTCGACGACGACGCGGCGCGCGCCGGCGGCCTGCCCGGGGTGATCGGCCACGGCATGCTGAGCATGGCGTTCCTCGGCCAGCTGCTGACCGGCTGGGTGCCGCAGCGGCAGCTGCGCGGTTTCTCCGCGCGCTTCGTCGCGATGACCGCGCTCGGCGACAGCGTCACCTGCCGCGGCACGGTCAAGGCGAAGCACGAGGTCGACGGCGAGCGGCGGGTCGAGCTGGAACTCTCCGCGGTGACCCAGGACGGCCGCCAGGTGCTGGCCGGCAGCGCCAGCGTGGCGTTGCCGTGAACCCGTCCAGCCCGCAAGACGGCGCGGTTGCGCGATGAGCTTCAGCGCCGAGATTCCCTACGGGGCCTACTGGAGCACGCCGTTCGCGCGCTGGCAGGGCAGCCTCGCGCACCTGCACAGCGTCACCTTCGCCGCCGCCGTCGCGCGCGACGAGCTGGCCCGGCGGTCGCTCGACCCGGGGCTGTTCGACTACGGCGTGCTCGGCATGAGCGTGCCGCAGAAGGGCAGCTTCTACGGCCTGCCCTGGCTGATGGGGCAGCTCGGCGCGGCGCAGGCCGGCGGCCCGACAGTGGCCCAGGCCTGCGCCACCAGCGTGCGCTGCCTGCTCGCCGGCGCGCAGGAGATCGCGGCCGGCATGGCGAGCACCGCGCTGCTGGTCGCCTGCGACCGCACCTCGAACGGCCCGCACCTCTACTACCCGAACCCGGGCGGCCCGGGCGGCACCGGCGAGCACGAGGACTGGGTGCTGGAGAACTTCTCCTGCGACCCGCTCGGCGGCCACTCGATGCTGCAGACCGCCGAGAACGTCGCGCGGAGGCACGGCATCGGCACCGGGGAGCAGCACGCGGTGGTGCTGCGCCGCTGCGAGCAGTACGCCCAGGCGACCGCCGACGGCAGCGCCTTCCTCAGGCGCTACATGACGCTGCCGTTCGCGGTGCCGGACGCGCGCTACCGCAAGACGGTGAAGAGCCTCGACGGCGACGAGGGGATCACGCTGTCGACCGCCGAGGGGCTGGCCCGGCTGCGCCCGGTGCAGCCCGACGGCACGGTCACCTTCGGCGGCCAGACCCACCCCGCCGACGGCAACGCCGCGCTGCTGCTGGCGACCCCGGAGCGCGCCCGCGAGCTGTCGCGCGACCCGGCGATCCGCATCCGCCTGCGCGGTTTCGGCCTGGCCCGCGCCGAGCTCGCCTACATGCCCGAGGCGACCGTGCCGGCGGCGCGGCGCGCGCTCGACGCCGCCGCGCTCGACTACCCCGACCTCGCCGCGGTCAAGACGCACAACCCGTTCGCGGTCAACGACATCGTCTTCGCCCGCGCCACCGGCGTCGACGTGATGCAGATGAACAACTACGGCAGCTCGCTGGTCTGGGGCCACCCGCAGGGCCCGACCGGGATGCGCTCGGTGATCGAGCTGATCGAGGAGCTGGTGCTGCGCGGCGGCGGCCACGGGCTGTTCACCGGCTGCGCGGCCGGCGACACGGCGATGGCGGTGGTGCTGACGGTGGGCGACGCCGCGTGATGAACCTGGCCGACTGGATCGACCGCCACGCGCTGTTCACGCCGGACAAGCCGGCGCTGCGCGACGCCGCGGGCGAGCTCGACTACCGCGCGCTGGCGGCGACGGTGGCGCGGCTCGCCGGGGTGCTGCGCGGGCCGCTCGGGGTCGGCCCTGGGGACCGCGTCGCCAGCATCGGCTACAACTGCAGCGAGACGCTGGCGCTGCTGTTCGCCTGCGCCCGCGTCGGCGCGATCTTCCTGCCGCTGAACTGGCGCCTGGCGCCGCCGGAGCACCACTACATCCTCGGCGACTGCACGCCGCGCGCGCTGTTCGTGCGCCCGGAGTTCGTCGCCGGGGTCGACGCCGCGCGGGCCCCGCTGGCCGGCCTCGCGCTGGTCGGCCGCGGCGAGCTGCCGGACGGCTGGCGCGACCTCGACGCGCTCGAGCAGGCGGCCACCCCGCTCACCGGCGCCGGGTCGAGCGCCGGCTACGCCGACCCGCTGCTGCTCTGCTACACCTCGGGTACCACCGGGCGGCCCAAGGGGGCGCTGCTGGACCAGCTGGCGCTGCTGTTCTCGGCGCTGAACAGCGCGCACATGCACGACCTCACCGCCGCCGACCGCGTGCTGACCACGCTGCCGCTGTTCCACGTCGGCGGCCTGAACATCCAGACCGTGCCGGCGCTGCACGCCGGCGCCACGGTGACGCTGCACGCCGCCTTCGACCCCGGGGCCACGCTGGAGACGCTCGCGGCCGAGCGCACCACGCTGACGGTGCTGGTGCCGGCGCAGCTGCAGGCGCTGCTGGCGCACCCGCGCTGGGCCGACGCCGACCTCTCCAGCCTGCGCGTGATCAGCACCGGCTCGACGCTGGTGGCGCGAGCGCTGATCGACGCGGTGCACGCGCGCGGCGTGCCGCTGATCCAGGTCTACGGCGCCACCGAGACCGCGCCGATCGCCGCCTACCTGCGCCGCGAGGACGCCGCGCGCAAGGCCGGCTCGGGCG
This sequence comes from Gammaproteobacteria bacterium, assembly GCA_036525695.1. Lineage (GTDB taxonomy): Bacteria > Pseudomonadota > Gammaproteobacteria > QNFN01 > QNFN01 > DATCZX01. Next base: position 7,150 of record DATCZX010000461.1, read on the forward strand.
GCCTGCCGGCACTGCACTGCGCGCTACGCGTGGTCGACGAGCAGGGCGACGAGGTGCCGGCAGGAGAGCCGGGCGAGGTGCTGGTGCAGGGGCCGAACGTGATGCGCGGCTACTGGAACAACCCGCAGGCCAGCGCCGACGCGCTGCGCGACGGCTGGTTCCACAGCGGCGACATCGGCCACCTCGACGCCGACGGCTACCTCTACATCGACGACCGCAAGAAGGACCTGATCATCAGCGGCGGCGAGAACGTCTACCCGGCCGAGATCGAGGGGCTGCTCGCCGGCTGCCCGCTGCTGGCCGAGGTGGCGGTGGTCGGGCGCGCCGACGCGCGCTGGGGCGAGGTGCCGGTCGCGGTCGCGGTGCCGCGCGACGGCGCCGAGCTCGACCTGGCCGCGCTGCAGGCGTTCTGCGCCGGCAGGCTGGCGCGCTACAAGCACCCGCGCGACGTGCTGGTGGTCGACGCGCTGCCGCGCAACGCGATGGGCAAGATCCAGAAAGACGCGGTGCGCCGGCTGGTGGCCGAGCGCGCCGCCGGGCAGGCGGGGTAAGCGGGATGGCGTTGAAGATCGGCATCGACGTCGGCGGCACCTTCACCGACTTCCTGCTCACCGGCGACGGCCGCGAGCCGCGCATCCACAAGGTGCTGTCGACTCCCGAGGACCCGTCGGTAGCGGTGGTCCGCGGGCTCGGGGAGCTGGCCGCGCTGGAGCAGCCGCCGCAACCGCTGGCGCAGTTCGCCGCGGCGATCGACACCATCGTCCACGGCACCACGGTGACCACCAACGCGACGCTGACCCGCAACGGGGCGAGGTCGGCGCTGCTCACCACGCGCGGCGTGCGCGACGCGCTGGAGATGCGCCGCGGCATCCGCGAGGAGCAGTACAACAACCGCTACACCAACGTCGTGCCGCTGGTGCCGCGCTACCGGCGCATCGGCGTCGGCGGGCGCCTCGACCGCAACGGCGCCGAGCTGGAGCCGCTCGACCTCGACGGCGTGCGCGCGGCGCTCGAGCTGTTCCGCGCCGAGGGCGTCGAGGCGGTGTCGATCTGCTTCATGCACAGCTTCGCCAACCCGGCCCACGAGCAGGCCGCGGCGGCGCTGGTGCGCGCCGAGCTGCCCGGGGCCTACCTGACGGTGTCGTCGGAGCTGCTGCCGTCGATCCGCTTCTACGAGCGGGTCAGCACCACCGCGCTGAACTCCTACGTCGGGCCGATCCTCGACCGCTACCTCGACCGGCTGCAGCGGCGGCTGGCCGACGCCGGCTTCGGCGGGCTGCTGCTGATCATGCAGTCGAACGGCGGCGTGATGGCGCCCGAGGTGGCGCGGCGCAGCGCCGCGCTGACGCTGCTCTCCGGCCCGGCCGCCGGGCCCGGCGCCGGCCTCGCCTACGCGCGCGGGCTGGGCCAGGACAAGTGCATCGTGGTCGACATGGGCGGCACCAGCTTCGAGGCCGCGCTGGTGGTCGACGGGCCGGTGATGGTCAACGAGGGGACCATCGACCGCCACCGCATCGCGCTGCCGATGCTCGGCATCCACACCATCGGCGCCGGCGGCGGCTCGATCGGCTGGATCGACGAGGGCGGGCTGCTGCGGATGGGCCCGCAGAGCGCCGGCGCCGACCCCGGCCCGGCCAGCTACCGCAAGGGCGGCGAACTGCCGTGCACCACCGACGCCAACCTGGTGCTCGGCTACCTAGACCCCGACTACTTCGCCGGCGGCAAGATGCCGCTCGACGCGGCCGCCGCGCGCGCGGCGATCGAGACCCACGTCGCCACGCCGCTCGGCCTGGCGGTCGAGGAGGCGGCCGCCGGGATGTACCGCGTCGCCTGCCACAACATGGCGCAGGGGATCCGCGAGGTGACCATCAAGCGCGGCTTCGACCCGCGCGAGTTCCCGCTGGTGGTCGCCGGCGGCGCCGGCCCGCTGCACTCGTGCCTGATCTGCGACGAGCTGGAGATCCCGCTGCAGGTGGTGCCGCGGGCGTCGTCGATCCTGTGCGCGGTGGGCATGCTGATGAGCGACCTGAAGCACGACTTCGTCCGCACCTACGTCGCGCGGCTGGCCGAGCCCGGCTGGGAGAGGCTCGAAGGGGTGCTGGCGACGCTGCGCGCCGAGGGCGCCGCGCTGCTCGCCGAGGAGCGCATCCCGCCCGCGCGGCAGGCCTTCCACGTCAAGTTCGACTGCCGCTACCTGAAGCAGTACCACGAGGTCTCGTTCGTGGTCCCCGACGCCGCGCTGGCGGCGCGCGACGCCGACGCGATCGCCGCCGCGTTCCACGCCGAGCACAACCGCCTGTACGGCTACTCGCTGCAGGAGCAGGCGGTGCCGGTCGAGATCATCAACGTGCGCCTGCAGGCGGTCGGCGCGGTCGACAAGCCGGCGTTCCGCGCCGAGGAGCACGCCGGCGCCGACGCGACGCACGCGCTGAAGGGCGAGCGCCCGGTCTACCAGTTCGAGGACGGCGCGTTCCGCAGCGTGCCGGTCTACGACGGCCACCGCCTGCGCCACGGCAACCGCATCGCCGGGCCGGCGCTGGTCGAGGAGGAGACCACCGCGGTGGTGATCAGCGCCGGCTTCGACGCCGTCTGCGACCCGCTCGGGTCGCTGGTGCTGTACCGCAAGGAGCGCGCCGACCTGGTCGCGGCGCTGCTCGAGGGAGGTGCCCGATGAGTGCCGTCGACCCGATCCTGCTGTCGGTCTACGCCCGCGCGTTCAAGGCGATCACCGACGAGATGAGCCTGTCGGTCGAGAAGACCACGCGCTCGCCGATCCTGTGCGAGGCCAAGGACTTCGTCACCGGGCTGTACGACGCCGAGGGGCGCATGCTCGAGCAGACCGAGAACCTGCCGATCCTCGCCTTCTCGCTGGCGCCGGTGTGCAAGTACCTGGTCGAGTACTTCGGCGACGACCTGCACGAGGGCGACGTGATCTTCCACAACGACGTCTTCTCGCTCGGCAACCAGAACAACGACGTCGCGGTGTTCAAGCCGATCTTCTGCGACGGCGCGCTGGTCGGCTGGGCCGCGGTCAAGGGCCACCAGGCCGACATCGGCGGCGCGGTGCGCGGCGGCTACAACCCGAACGCGACCGAGGTGTGGCAGGAGGCGCTGCGCATCCCGCCGGTCAAGGTGTACGAGAAGGGCAAGCTGCGCCGCGACGTCTGGGGGCTGATCTTCGCCAACATCCGCCTCGACATCGTCCAGCACGACCTGCGCGCGCAGATGGGCGCCTGCACCGTCGGCGAGCGGCGGCTGCAGGCGCTGCTGGCCAAGTACGGGCGCGCGAGCTTCGACGCGCACAAGGCGGCGCTGTTCGAGGCGACGCGCAGGATGATGGAGGCGGAGATCGCCAAGATCCCGAACGGCACCTACCGCGGCGAGGGCAAGGTCTACTTCGACGGCCACCACGACGGCAGCGAGTTCACCATCCGCGTGCGCATCGAGGTCGAGGAGCGGCGCATCCGCTTCGACTACGCCGACACCGACCCGCGCACCGACGGCTTCGTCAACGGCACCTTCACCTCGAGCGCCTCGGCGACCATCCTGACGCTGCTGCAGATGGTCAACCCGGACATCCCGCACAACGAGGGCATGGTCGAGCCGATCGAGATCACGATCCCCGACGGCACCCTCCTGAACGCCGGCTACCCGAAGGCGACCACCTTCGGCAACCACCTGTGCCCGCCGAACGCCGACGCGATCATCCGCGCGCTGGCGCCGGTGATCCCCGAGCGGGTCACCGCCGGCTGGAACAACCTGCTCTGCTCGCTGACCACCGGCCTCGACCCGGAGCGCAACGAGCCCTACGTCGACATCGGCTTCATGGGGCTGAAGGGCGGCTCGGGGGCGATGCGCGGCACCGACGGCTACGACCACATCGGCATGATCGACGCCTCCGGCGGCGTGCTCGACCAGGACTACGAGATGTTCGAGCAGATGACCCCGCACCGGCTGGTGCGCCACGAGTACATCCCCGACTCGGGCGGCCCGGGGCAGTGGCGCGGCGGCCTCGGCGTGGTCACCGAGTTCGTCATCGGCTCCGACGACACCCAGCTGGTGACCTTCGGCGACGGCGACTTCGAGCCGGCCTTCGGCCTGTTCGGCGGCCACGACAGCATCCTCAACACCATCCGCCTGACCTACCCCGACGGCACCGAGGTGGTGCCGAAGAACAAGGACCTGATCCGCGGCGTGCCGAAGGGCACCTTCTACCACCAGGTCGCCGGCGGCGGCGGCGGCTACGGCGACCCGGCCAAGCGCGACCGCCGCAAGCTCGCCGAGGAGGTGCGCAACGGCGTGATCACGCCGGAGCAGGCGCGCGACGTGTACGGCTTCGAGGAATGAGCAAGGTGATCGCAACGGTCGACGCACCCGTAGGTTGGGCAAAGCCGCGCAGCGGCGTGCCCGACTTGACGGCGCTGTTCCGGGGTGACCCGTTGGGCACGCTGCGCTTTGCCCAACCTACGACCATCAGTTGCGTAGGAGCGGCGCCC
>DATCZX010000462.1:0-7671 GCA_036525695.1 Gammaproteobacteria bacterium
CAGCGCGCCGAGCGCGGTGCTCAGCGCGCTGCCGGCCATGCCGGCGAGCAGCCAGGCCGGGCGCGAGGGGCGCTGGGCGCAGGCCGAGGCGAGCAGCGCGCCGAGCAGGTAGCCGAAGAAGTTGGCGCTGGCGACGTCGCCGGCCTGTGCCAGCGACCAGCCGAGCGCGCTGCGCAGCGGCGGCAGCAGCGGCGTGTAGGCGAAGCGGCCGATGCCCATCGCCGCGGCCAGCAGCAGCGTGCCGGCCAGCGCCACGGCCAGCGGCGCCGGGCCGGACGCGGGGGCCGGCGTGGTCGCGTTCATCTGCACGAGGAGCCCGTCGCTGCCCGGCCTAGGCGAACGTCCGCGCCACCCAGTCGCCGAGGAAGTGGGTCACGACCACCACCAGCAGCGCGATGCCGACGTGCTCGGCGACCACCGGCAGCGGCCGCTGGCGCTGCGCGCGCGCCATCAGCAGGCTCAGCAGCGCGATCACCAGCAGCCCCCAGGCGACGCTGGCGACGATCGCCAGCGTCAGCGGCAGCAGCAGCACCGGCACGACGAAGGTCGTGGCCATGCCGAACTTGGCGACGAAGGTGGCCAGCGTGGCGTGCCAGACGTGGCGCGTGGAGTGGCGCTGCTCGGCCTCCTTGGCGATGTGGATGCCGAGCGCGTCGGAGAGCCCGTCGGCGACGGCGATGGTGACGATGCCGCCGAGCACCGCCAGTTCCGAGTGGGTGCCGGAGTGCAAGCCGACGATCAGCCCGAGCGTGGTGATGACGCCGGAGGTGAGGCCGAAATGGACCCCGCTGCTGACCCCGTCACGCATGCCCGGCAACGGGCTTCAGAGCACGTTGCGCAGCATCAGCTCGCGCGGGTGCGGCTCGAGGTAGTGCTGGCGGGCGACGTACGGGTCGGGGTGACGGCGGAAATGGTGCTTGAACAGCGTCAGCGGCACCACCAGCGGCACCTCGCCGCGGCGGTACGCCTCCAGCACCTCCTGCAGCTCGGCCTTGTCCGCGGCGTCGAGCGCGCGCTTCAGGTAGCCGGCCAGGTGCTGCAGCACGTTGACGTGGCGTGCGCGGGTGGCGCGTCGCGCCAGCGTGGCCATCAGCAGGGCGACGTACTCGGCCGCCTGCGCCTTCAGCCGGCGCCCGTCGAGCGCCGCGACCAGCTGGCCGAGCCGCTTCGCCGCGGCCTGGTCGTGCGCCATCAGCACCAGCTTGTGCGCGGCATGGAAGCCGACCAGCGCGGCCTTGCTGACCCCGGCCGCCTCGAGCTGCTGCCAGCGGTGCAGCACGAAGACCCGCTGGATGAAGTTCTCGCGCAGCACCGGGTCGCCGAGCCGCCCCTCCTCCTCGACCGGCAGCAGCGGCCAGCGCTGCTGCAGCGCGCGGGCGAACACGCCGCGGCCGCTGCGCACCCCGGCCCCGCCCTGCTCGGGGTAGACCTTGACCCGCTCCATGCCGCAGCTCGGCGAGTCCTTCTTCAGGATGTAGCCGCTGAGCCCGGCCAGCGTCTCGACCCGCTGCGCCGCGTGCGCCGCGAGCACCGCGGTGACGTCGAGGTCCGGGTGGCGCACGCCGATCACCCGCGGCCGCTCGGGGTCGCCGACCAGCCGCACCGGCGGCCGCGGCAGCCCGAGCCCGGCCTCGACCTCGGGGCAGACCGGCACGAACTCGAACCACTGGCCGAGGGTGCCGACGATGTAGTTGTCGCGCTTGTGCCCGGTGTCGAAGCGCACCTCGCTGCCGAGCAGGCAGCTGCTGATGCCGACCCGCAGCGCTGCCGGCGCGTCGCTCACGCCAGCCCCTCGAGCAGCTCCGCGGCCCCGGCCACGCGCGCGTACGGTGCCGCCAGCGCGGCCATGAACGCCGCGTGGACGTCGGCGGCGGCGACCCGGCGCCCGGCGAACTCGAGGTCGCGGGTGGCGCAGGCGTCGGCGGCGACGCTGCAGCGGTAGCCGAGGTCGAACGCCGCGCGGGTGGTCGCGTCGATGCACATGTGGCTCATCGCCCCGCAGATCACCAGCGCCTCGACCCCGCGACCCTGCAGCGTCTGCTGCAGCTCGGTGTCGCGGAAGCTGTTCGGGAAGTGCTTCTCGACCACCGGCTCGCCGGCCTCGGGGTGCACCCCGGGGTGGATCTCGGCGCCCGGGGTGCCGGGCAGGAAGAAGGTCGCCCCCGGCCGCAGCGACAGGTGGCGCACGTGGACCACCGGGCGCCCGGCGGCACGCCAGGCGGCCAGCAGCCGGGCGGCCTGGCCGACGGCGGCGTCGCTGCCGACCAGCTCCAGCGCGCCGCCGCGGAAGTAGTCGTTCTGCAGGTCGACGAGCAGCAGTGCAGTGGTCATGCGGTCCTCCGTGGGGTCGGGCGTTGCACGCGACACGACCGGGCAGCCGGGGGGACCCGGTCGCGTGTCCGGTCGAGCATAGCAAGGGCGGTGAAAACGGACGGGCCCGCGGCCGCGGGCCCGTCGGTGACGGTAGCTACTTGGCCTTGCGCACGCGGATCGACCAGGTGCCGTCCTGGCCCTCGTCCATGCCGAGCAGCTCGTGCCCGGTCTTGCGCGCCCAGCTCGGGATGTCGTTGGTCGAGCCCTTGTCCGAGGAGAGCACCTCGAACACGTCGCCGACGTCGCCGTGGCGGATCGCGGACATCAGCTCGTTCAGCGGTTGCGGGCAGTAGGCCCCGCGCGCGTCGATCATTCGTTCTGTGGGCATCTCGGCACTCCTCCTCTGGTTCCGCCCGCGGGTGGCCCGGGCGGGTTTCCTGGCGGCGATGCTTCCCTGCCACGCCGTGGTCGGCGCTTCCTGGGGCTGTTGTTGGATTCCCGCCGGACCCGCTCGGGGGGCCGGCGGTCACCTGCCGGGGGAGCGATTATTACCCGGCCCGGAGCCCCGGGGACAGGCCAGAACCATGAGAATATTTTATGGCCCGGGGATCGCGGATACGGGCTTATGACCTTGATTGCACTGCAACAAACGGCCTTTTGGCCAGCCCCTTCAGTCGCTTGCGAGGTCGAACCGGTCGCCGTCCAGGGCCACCGGGAAGCGCCGGCGGTACTCCTCCAGCGCGGCCCGGCCGAGGGTCGCGGCGAACGCGCCGGCCGCCGCCCCGGCCTCGACCAGCGCCTCGCCGTGGGCATCCAGGACCACGCTGTCGCCGGCGTAGTCGATGCCGTTGCCGTCGCCGCCGACCCGGTTCACCGCGACCACCGGGACCTGGTTCTCGATCGCCCGTGCGCGCAGCAGCGCCTGCCAGTGGGCGCGCCGCGCCGCCGGCCAGTTGGCGACGTAGAGCAGCAGGTCGAAGTCGCCGCGGTTGCGGCTCCAGACCGGGAAGCGCAGGTCGTAGCAGATCAGCGGGCAGACGCGCCAGCCGTGCAGCTCGAGCACCACGCGGCGCGTGCCGTTCAGGTAGTGCTGCTGCTCGTCGGCCATCCGGAACAGGTGGCGCTTGTCGTAGTGCGCCCAGCTGCCGTCCGGGCGCATCCACAGCAGCCGGTTGCGGAAACCGTCGACGCCGGCCCAGCGCACGCTGCCGGCGACCACCGCGCCGCTGGCCGCGGCCTGCGCCGCCAGCCACTCCAGCGTGGCGTCGCCAGGGCCCACCGCCGGCGCGCGGTCGTCCATGGTGAAGCCGGTGGTGAACATCTCCGGCAGCACCAGCAGGTCGGCCGGCGCCTGCAGCCCGGCGATCAGCGCGCCGAGCCGTGCGCGGTTGGCCGCGGGGTCGTGCCAGGCCAGGTCGGCCTGCAGCAACGTGACCGTCAGATCGCGCACAGTCGCTGCGCGGCCCGTTCCAGGGTCGCGTCCTCCTTGGCGAAACAGAAGCGCACCAGGCGCAGGCCCGGCGGCGGCGCGGCGTAGAACACCGACACCGGGATCGCCGCGACACCGTGCTCGGCGGTCAGCCGGCGCGCCATGCTGACGTCGTCGCAGTCGGCGATGGCGCCGTAGTCGGCGAGCTGGAAGTAGGTCCCCGGGGTCGGCGTGAAGCGGAAGCGCGAGCCGGCCAGGCCGGCGCAGAAGCGGTCGCGCTTGGCCTGGTAGAACGCCGGCAGTTCCGCGACATGCTCCGGGTGCGCGGCCATGAAGTCGGCCAGCGCCCACTGGATCGGCGTCACCCCGACGAAGGTGACGAACTGGTGCACCTTGCGCAGCTCGGCGGTCAGCGCCGGCGGCGCGACGCAGTAGCCGGTCTTCCAGCCGGTGACGTGGTAGGTCTTGCCGAACGACGAGACGACGAACGCGCGCTCGGCCAGCTCCGCGTGGCCGAGCACGCTGGCGTGGGCGCGGCCGTCGAACACCAGGTGCTCGTAGACCTCGTCGGCGAGCAGCAGCGCGCCGGTCGGGCGCAGCAGGCCGGCGAGGCGCTCGAGGTCGGCCGCGTCGAGCACCGCGCCGCTCGGGTTGTGCGGGAAGTTCACGATCACCAGCCGGGTGCGCGGGCCGACGGCCTCGGCCAGCCGCTGCCAGTCGATGGCGAAGCCCGGCAGCGCCAGCGGCACCCGCACCGGCGTGCCGCCGGCCAGCGTGATCGACGGCACGTAGCTGTCGTAGGCCGGGTCGAGCACCACCACCTCGTCGCCCGGCCGCACCAGCGCGGTGACCGCGCAGTAGAGCGCCTCGGTCGCCCCCGGGGTCACCGTGACCTCGCGTTCCGGGTCGACCCGGCGCCCGTAGAGCAGCGCCACCTTCTCGGCGATCCGTTCGCGCAGCGGCGCGATGCCGGCCAGCGGGGCATACTGGTTGCGCCCGTGCTCGACGTGGTGGCGCAGGCGTTCGCGCAGCGCCGGCGGGCCGTCGAAGTCGGGGAAGCCCTGCGACAGGTTCAGCGCGCCGTGCTCGGCCGCGAGCTGCGACATCACGGTGAAGATCGTGGTGCCGACTCCGGGCAGGCGGGTCTCGGGGGCGAACGGCATCCGGGGGCCTGTGCTGCGGGCCAGGGGGGCGACAGTTTGCCAGATCGCGGCGGGCCGAGACAGGCGCGCTGGCGCAGGTTTGCAAGGAGTGATTACACTGCGATGAACCCGGGATTCCTGACCCGCCGCCAGGGAAGTGCCGCGACGATGTACCGCAAGATCCTGCTGCCGACGATCTTCGTGATCCTCGCCTGGGGGTTCTGGGCCAGCCCGGACTTCAAGGTGATCAGCGCCGGCGTCGCCATCTTCCTGTTCGGCATGGTCTCCCTCGAGGAGGGCTTCAAGTCGTTCACCGGCGGCGTGCTCGAGCAGCTGCTGCGGCGCACCACCGACAAGGTCTGGAAGAGCCTCGCCTTCGGCATCGTCAGCACCACGCTGATGCAGTCGAGCTCGCTGGTCTCGGTGATCACCATCTCCTTCCTCAGCGCCGGCCTGCTCGAGCTCGCCGCCGGCATCGGCATCATCTTCGGCGCCAACCTCGGCACCACCACCGGCGCCTGGCTGGTGGCCGGCTTCGGCCTCAAGGTCAACATCGCCGCCTACGCGATGCCGATGCTGGTGTTCGGCGTGATCCTGGTGTTCCAGCGGCCGAAGGCGCTGAAGGGGGTCGGCTACATCCTCGCCGGCGTCGGTTTCCTGTTCCTCGGCATCGCCTACATGAAGGACGGCTTCGACGCCTTCAAGGCGACCATCGACCTGTCCAGGTTCGCCATCCCCGGGCTGCTCGGGCTGCTGATCTACACGCTGATCGGCATCGTCGCCACGGTGATCATGCAGTCGAGCCACGCCACGCTGGTGCTGACCATCACCGCGCTCTCCGCCGGCCAGCTGACCTACGAGAACGCGCTGGCGCTGGCCATCGGCGCCAACGTCGGCACCACCATCACCGCGATCCTCGGCGCGCTGAGCGCCAACGAGCAGGGGCGCCGGCTGGCCGGGGCGCACCTGGTGTTCAACCTCATCACCGGCCTGATCGCGATCGTCTTCATCAAGGTCTTCGCCTGGTCGGTCAACGGCATCAGCGACCTGGTCGGCATCGCCCCCGACGACTACACGCTGAAGCTGGCGGTGTTCCACACGCTGTTCAACCTGGTCGGGGTCGGCGTGATGCTGCCGCAGCTCGGGCGCCTGGTCACCACGCTCGAGCGGGTGATCCGGCCACGCGAGTTCACCGAGGCGCAGCCGCGCTACCTGAACAGCGCGTCGATGGAGTTCCCCGACACCGCGGTGCAGGCGGTACGCCAGGAGACCCTGCACATCTGGGAGCTGGCCCGCGACATCATCGCCGGCGGCCTGCGGCTGAAGCCGGAGCAGGTGCTCGGCAGCGCCGACCTCGAGCAGCTGGTGCAGCGACCGGTGCGCGGCGAGGCGCTCGACATCGAGCTGGAGTACGACACCAAGGTGAAGCCGCTGTACAACGCGGTGATCGCGTTCATCAGCCGCGCCGCGTTCGGCTGGGAGGAGAAGCAGTCGGCCGACCTGCACTGGCTGCGCGAGGCCAACCGGCACATCGTCGAGGCGATCAAGGGCATCAAGCACCTGCAGAAGAACCTCGAGCACTACGTGCGTGCCGGCAACCCGCACATCCGCGGCGAGTACAACCGCCTGCGCGCGCAGATCGCGCAGGTCATGCGCGCGCTGGAGCTGTGCCACCAGCCCGACCAGGCCGACGTCGCGATCCTCGGCCTCGACCACCTGCGCGCCGAGCTGGACCAGAGCGAGGGGCACTTCTCCGACCGGCTCTACGCGCTGATCCGCGAGCAGCGCATCACCCCGCCGATGGGCACCTCGCTGATGAACGACACCGGTTACGCCTACGAGATCCAGCGCAACCTGATCGCGATGGCGACGACGCTGTTCTCCGGCAGCGAGCGCGACCTCGACCGCACCCAGCGCAAGCTCGCGCTGGACGAGACCGAGCTGGCCGCGCTGGCCACCGCCGAGCCTGCTCCCAGCCCGACTTCCCCCACCCAGCCTAGCCAGGACGGAGCCGCACGATGAAAACCCGCAAGCTGCTCGAACGGCTCGTCGAACTGCTCTCCGACGAGGCCCGGCAGAAGAAGAAGGAGCGCGAGGCGCTCAAGTCCGTGCTGAAGCAGCTCAAGCACAAGGAGAAGAAGCTGCGCAAGAAGCTCGAGGACGAGAAGAACGAGGAGCAGCTCGCCAAGCTCAAGCGCGAGGTCGACATCGTCCACGCGCAGCGCACCAAGGGCGTCAACCTGCTCAAGGGGGAATGAGCCTCGCGCGCGTCCACGGGCACGCCCGGCCGGTGCGTGCCACCCCCGCCCCCTGAACGACCGCGGCCCGTGCGCCGTCCGCCGGCCAGCCCGCGGTGAACGCCGACAGCGCCATCGCCGCGCGGATCGCGGCGCTGCGCGCGGCCGCGGTGGCCGCCCGCCACCGCCGCCTGCTGCTGCTCGCCGGCGGCGACGCCTGGCTCGCGCACGTGGTCGCGCTGGCCGCGACGCAGCTGCCGGGACTGGGGCACGCCAGCGGCCACTTCCGCGGCCAGCTCGGCGGCGAGCACGGCTCGCTGCTGTTCGATGCCCGCCCCGGCTTCGACGCCGACGCCTTCGGCGCCCTCGCCGGCACCCTGCGCGCCGGCAGCCTGCTGCTGCTGCTGACCCCGCCGCTGGCGGCCTGGCCGGCACTCCCGGACGCCGCGCTGGCGCGCTGGCTGACCGCCCCGGCGACGCCGGCCGACGCCGCCGGCCGCTACCTCGCGCGGCTGGTCGGCCTGCTGCGCGCCGACCCCGACGTGCTGCG
>DATCZX010000463.1:0-2947 GCA_036525695.1 Gammaproteobacteria bacterium
AGCAGCAGCAGGATGACCACGAAAGACGACGAGGTCGTCGCGCCGAGCATGCCCAGGCCGAACAGCTCGGCGCCGACGAACGGGAGCGCGAACAGCGCCGCCGGGATCGCGGCGAGGTAGTCGAGCGTGCTGCTGGCGCGGCGCAGCAGGCCGATGACGTTGCCGAGCAGCGCGACCACGCCGGCCGTCCAACCGCTGAGCCAGACGGTCATGAACAGGCCGGCGGACAGGGCCTCGGGGTTGGGCAGCAGCAGCAGGCAGGCGACAAAGGTCAGCAGGCTCAGCAGCGCGCCGGGCAGCAGCCAGCTGCGGTTGCGCAGGAAGTAGCGCTTCTCGTAGTCGCGGCGCAGCGACGCCTGGTGGGCCTTCAGCGCGGCGCGCACCCGCTCGTGGTTGCGCTGCACGAGGTCGATCGAGGTGCCGTTGCCGAACAGCTTGCCGAGCAGCGCCTGTTCGCCCGGGGCGAGCGGGGCGGTGCCTCGCAGCCGCTCCAGCCGGTACGCCTTGCCTTCCTGGTGGATGCGCAGGTGGCCGTTGACCGCCAGGTTGACCAGCGCGGCGCTGAACGCGCGCTGGTCGTAGGCCATGCGCCGGACGAAGCGCAGCGAGGCCGGTGAGAAGCCGGCGGGCGGCTCGTAGCGCGGGAACACCACGCCCTCCTCGGGGTCGCGCCCGACCCGCAGCCAGGCGAACAGGTACCAGCCGAGCACCAGCAGGCCACCGGCGACGCCCGCCAGCAGGTCGGCGTTGTCGCTGAGCAGCCAACCCAGCCGCTCCTCGAGCGCGGGTGCGTGCACGAACCCCTTGGGCCAGCCGACCGCGATGGTCAGCCCCTCGCCGGGTCGCAGCGTGCGCGTGGTGTCGATGCGGGCGCGGCCGAGGGTGTCGAGTCCGGCGCGGAAATCCCGCCCGCGCACCCCCCGGGGGCCGGTGTAGGCGTCGAGCTGGACGCTGGTGTCGGGCACCCCGGGCGGCAGGCGCACCAGCGCGCGCGCGGCGTCGATCGGGAAGGCCCAGCCGTCGCCGGTCACGTTCCAGTAGAGCTCGTCGTGGTCGGCGAAGAAGCCGAGCTGGCGGTCGGTGCGGTAGACCAGCGTGTAGCTGTACTCGCCTCGCTCCAGCAGGCGGTCCTTGTGCCCGATGTAGACGCGCACGCCGTCACCGGTGCGCTCGCTGTGCCAGGGCTCCGGGCGGTCGTCGCGCAGCACCTGCAGCACGTCGAAGGCGACGCGCACCCGGTTGCCGGCGCGGTCGCGGTAGTCGGTCGGGAAGTCGCGGTAGATGCCGCGGCGGATCTCGCGCCCCTCGGCGCGCACGGTGAGCGTCTCGCTGACGGTGACGCTGGCGTCGGCGCGGATCTCGATCTCGCTGGTGAAGTCGAGGATCCGCTCGTCGGCGGTGACGCTGCCCCAGGCGAGCAGGGCGAGCAGGGCGGTCCAGCCAGCGGGCGAGCCTCGCCGGCGCCGGTCGAGGTCCTTCATGGCGCGCGCTCCGCGGGGTCGTCGAGCTCGAAGTACACCGCGTGGCGGTAGCCGAACAGCCGCGCCAGCAGCAGGTCGGGGAACTGGTCGATGCGCGTGTTGAGGTTGCGCACCGCGCCGTTGTAGAAGCGCCGCGCGTACTGGATCTGCTCCTCGACGTGGCTCAGGTTGCGCTGCAGGTCGAGGAACGCCCGGTCCGCCTTCAGCTCCGGGTAGGCCTCGGCCAGGACCAGCAGCCGGTGCAGCTGGCCGCCGAGCTCGCCCTCGACGCGCCCGCGCGCGGCCACCTCGCCGAGCCGGGCGCCCTGCTGGCGCAGCGCGGTGACCCGCTCGAGCGTGGCCTGCTCGTAGCCGGCGTAGGCGCGCACCGCGTCGACCAGCTTCGGCACCAGGTCGTGGCGCCGCTTCAGCTGCACGTCGATGTCGCTCCATGCCGCGGCGACGCGGTTGCGGTCGCGCACCAGCAGGTTGTACAGGGCGATCGCCCAGCCGAGCAGGGCGGCAGCGGCCAGCGTGGTCAGCAGCGAGGCCACGGATGCCTCCCGGGCGCGGTGAACCGTGCCCCATTCTAGGCGAGCGCCGGCGCTGCGGCCCCGGCGGGTGACAGCCGCCGGGCTTGCGGGCAGAATCGGCACGGAAATGGCCCCCGATGGACGGAGCGATGCATGCACCCGACGATCTCGCACGGCAGCCGGGTCGCGCTGCTGCTCTGGCTGATGTCGCTTAGCGTCACGCTGCAGGCGCAGCCGCTGACCGAGGCCCAGGTGCGCGGCACGCTGGGGGCGATCGGCGAGCTGCAGGCGACCTTCGGCAGCCAGGGCAGCGGCGACGAGAGCCCCGTCGACCTCTCCGCCTACACCGGCACCGAGGAGGAGCTGGCCAGGGCGCTGGCGATCCTCGGCAAGCACGGCTTCAGCACGCTGGAGCAGTGGTCCGACATCGCCCAGCGCGTGGTCGCCGCCTACATGACGGTGAAGTTCGAGGGCCAGGCGCCGGAGCTCCAGCGCGAGCTGCAGCGGGCGCAGGCCGAGGTCGAGTCGAGCACGGACCTGACACCCGAGCAGAAGCGGCAGATGGTCGAGATGATGCGCCAGTCGCTGGCGGCGATGCAGGCCTACGCCAACGCCCCGCCGGGCGACGTGGCCACGGTCAGGCGGTTGCTGCCGGAGCTCGACGCGGCGTTCGGCGAGTAGGCGCGGCGCCCACGGCGGCCACCGTCGCGAGCACGCGGCTGCGGCGCGGGTGCCTGGACGCGGGCCGGGGCCGCGCAGCAGGGGCCCGCTAACCGCCCCGCTCAGCCGGCGGCTCAGCCCGGCCCGAGCGCGACGGCCTCGCCGCCGAGCACCACCTGGCCGATCGCCAGCAGGCCGAAGAGCAGGAACAGCAGCGCCGCGGCGCGGTGCATCCAGGCCTTCGGCACCCGGCGCAGCAGCGTGCTGCCGAGCAGGATGCCGATCAGCGACACC
>DATCZX010000464.1:0-2863 GCA_036525695.1 Gammaproteobacteria bacterium
GGCTGCAGCCCGACCCACGATCCGGAGCCCCCTGCGCGGGTGACTCACCCGTCTGCCAGCCGCTTCAGCTCGTACAGCGCGTCGAGCGCCTCGCGCGGCGTCAGCGCGTCCGGGTCGAGCCGGGCGACGGCCTCGCGCAGCCGCTCGTCCTGCGCCGCGAACAGCGTCATCTGCCGCACCGCGCCGGCCGCCGCCGCGCTGGCGGGGTGCGCGCTGGCGCGGTTCTCCAGCTCCACCAGCCGGCGCCGCGCGGCGTCGATCACCGCGCGCGGCACGCCGGCCAGCGCCGCCACCTGCAGCCCGTAGCTCTGGTTCGCCGGCCCCTCGCGCACCGCGTGCATGAACACGATGCGCTCGCCGTGCTCGACCGCGTCGAGGTGCACGTTGGCGACCCCGTCGAGCTCGTCGGCGAGCACCGTCAGCTCGAAGTAGTGGGTGGCGAACAGCGTGTAGGCGCGCACGTCGCGCGCCAGCCGCTCGGCGCAGGCCCAGGCCAGCGACAGGCCGTCGAAGGTGCTGGTGCCGCGCCCGACCTCGTCCATCAGCACCAGGCTGCGGTCGCTGGCGTTGTGCAGGATGTTGGCGGTCTCGGTCATCTCGACCATGAAGGTCGAGCGGCCGCCGGCGAGGTCGTCGGAGGCGCCGATGCGGGTGAAGATGCGGTCCAGCGGCCCGAGCCGCGCGCTGCTCGCCGGGACGAAGCTGCCGGCGTGGGCGAGCAGCGCGATCAGCGCCGCCTGGCGCATGTAGGTCGACTTGCCGCCCATGTTCGGCCCGGTGATCACCAGCATCCGCCGCTCCGGGTCGAGCTCGAGGTCGTTGGCGACGAACGGCGCCTCCTGCACCTGCTCGACCACCGGGTGGCGGCCGCCGCGGATGCTCAGGCCCGGGGCGTCGCCGAGCTCCGGCCGGCACAGGTCGAGGGTCGCCGCGCGCTCGGCCAGCGTGGCCAGCACGTCGAGCTCGGCGAGCCCGGCGCCGACCCCCTGCAGCGGCGCCAGCGCGGCGCCGAGGCTGTCGAGCAGGCCCTCGTAGAGCTGCCGCTCGCGCGCCAGCGCCTTCTCGCGCGCGCCGAGCACGCGGTCCTCGAAGCCCTTCAGCTCCGGCGTGATGTAGCGCTCGGCGTTCTTCAGCGTCTGCCGGCGCACGTAGTCGGCGGGCACCTTGGCCGCGTGGCTGCGGCCGAGCTCGATGTAGTAGCCGTGCACGCGGTTGTAGCTGACCTTCAGCGTGGCCACGCCGGTGCGCTCGCGCTCGCGCGCCTCGAGGTCGACCAGGAAGCGGTCGGCGTGGCGCGACAGGCCGCGCAGCTCGTCGAGCTCGGCGTCGAAGCCGTCGGCGATCACCCCGCCGTCGCGCAGCACCACCGGCGGGTTGTCCACCAGCGCCTGCTCGAGCAGCAGCAGCAGGTCGGGTTGCGGTTCGAGCGCGGCGGCCAGCTCGCCGAGCCGCGGCGCGTCGAGCACGGCCAGCGCCAGCTGCAGCCGCGGCAGCCGCGCCAGCGCGTCGCGCAGCCCGGCGAGGTCGCGCGGGCGCGCCGAGCGCAGCGCCACCCGGGCGAGGATCCGCTCGACGTCGGCGCAGCCGCGCAGCGTGTCGCGCAGCCCCTCCCAGGCGGCGTCGTCGAGCAGCGTGGCGATCGCCTGGTGGCGCCGGCGCAGCACCTGCTGGTCGCGCAGCGGCCGGTGCAGCCAGCGGCGCAGGCAGCGCCCGCCCATCGCGGTGACGCTGCGGTCCATCACCCCGACCAGCGTGTGCTCCGGACGCCCGCCGAGGCTGGTCTCGATCTCCAGGTTGCGCCGGCTGGCGGCGTCCAGCAGCAGCGCCTCGTCGTGGCGCTCGACCTGCAGCCCGCGCAGGTGCGGCAGCGCGCCGCACTGGGTCTCGCGCACGTAGTGCAGCAGCGCGCCGGCGGCGCCGAGCGCCAGCGGCAGGTCGTCGCAGCCGAACCCGGCCAGGTCGCGGGTGCCGAACTGGGCGCACAGGTTGCGCCGCGCCGCGTCGAGGTCGAAGTGCCACGGCGCCAGCCGGCGCAGCGCCGGCGGCGCGTCGATGCCGGGCGGGGCGCCGCGGTCGTCGTCGACCAGCAGCTCGGCCGGGGCCAGCCGCGCCAGCTCGGCGCGCAGGTCGTCGCCGCCGGCCACCTCGAGCAGGGCGAAGCGGCCGCTGCTCAGGTCCAGCGTGGCCAGGCCGTGGCGGCGGCCGTCGCCGTGCAGCGCGACCAGCAGGCTGTCGCGGCGGTCGTCGAGCAGCGCCTCCTCGGTCAGCGTCCCCGGCGTGACCACGCGCACCACCTTGCGCTCGACCGGGCCGCGGCTCGCCGCCGGGTCGCCGATCTGCTCGCAGATCGCCACCGACTCGCCGAGCCGCACCAGCCGCGCGAGGTAGTTGTCGACCGCGTGCACCGGCAGCGTGGACGGCGACGAGGTGGTTGTCGCGGCGGTCGTCGAGCAGCGCCTCCTCGGTCAGCGTGCCCGGTGTCACCACGCGCACCACCTTGCGCTCGACCGGCCCCTTGCTCGCGGCCGGGTCGCCGATCTGCTCGCAGATCGCCACCGACTCGCCGAGCCGCACCAGCTTCGCGAGGTAGCCGTCGACCGCGTGCACCGGCACACCGGCCATCGGGATGGGATGGCCGCCCGACTTGCCGCGCGCGGTCAGCGTGATGTCGAGCAGCTCCGCGGCGCGCTTCGCGTCGTCGTAGAACAGCTCGTAGAAATCCCCCATGCGGTAGAAAACCAGAATGTCCGGGTGCTCTGCCTTGATGGCCAGGTACTGGCGCATCATCGGGGTCTCGAGAGCCGATGTGCTCACGGCTCCTCGCCCTCCCAGAGCGACACGAGCTCCCGCAGCTGGTCGATCG
>DATCZX010000465.1:0-2182 GCA_036525695.1 Gammaproteobacteria bacterium
GGTGGCGACGCAGAGGGCAAGTGCGGTGAGCTGGGTTTTCATCTCGGTTCTCCTCAGTGACGTGCGGTGAGTTCGCGCAGCGCGGCCTCGGCCACGCGGTGCGCCTGGTGGAAACGGTCGGGCGGCGCGTCCGCGTCGCGCGTGTCGCGCGCCGGGAAGCGGGCCGGGATGGCGAGGCACAGCGCCTGCAGCAGGAAGAAGCACCACAGCGCGGCGCCGACGCTGCCGGTCTGGCGCAGCGCCCAGGCCGCGGCGGCGAGCGCCAGCGCGGTCAGCGCGAGGTCGAGGCCGGCGGCCAGCGGGCCGGAGTGGCACAGCAGCGCGCGCAGCAGCCACAGGAAGCCGGCCTGCGCGAGCAGGAACAGCGCCAGCGACGGCGCGAACCACCACGCCAGCGCGGTCAGCGTCGCCCACGCGGCGACCGCGCTGACCCGCCCGGCGCGCGGGCGCGTCGTCGCCAGCAGCCACAGCAGGTAGGCGAGACCGGCGGCGGCGGCGACCGCCTTCAGCGCGACCCCGCCGGCCAGCGCCGGCAGCATGACGACGAAGGCCAGCCCGCCGGCGAGCGCGGCGACCAGCGCGAAGCCGGTGCCGTGCAGGAAGCCCGGGCGGGTCATGGCCGCGCCCTCCGCCGCTGCTCCTGCAGGAACGCGATCTCGACCTCGTCGTCGCGCACGCGCAGCGCCGCGAGGTCGTCGCGGCCGGGCAGCGGGTCGTCGTCGGCGCGCTCCTCGCCGGCCAGCAGCTCGGCCTTCTGGCGCATCGCCTCGCAGCGCGCGCGGTTCTCGTCGAGGCGCGCGTCGAGTTCTGCCAGGCTCTCCGCCAGCGCGCTGGCGCGGCGCTCGAGCAGCTGCAGCAGCCGCTCGCTCTCGAGCCGGCGGCGCAGCAGCGTGCGCGCCAGCTCCTGCTTGCCGGCCTCGAAGCAGACGTCGAGGTCGCGGGCGAGCTCGCCGAGCGTGCGCCCGAGCTCGGCGCGGCGGCTCACCAGCTGGGTGTGCTGGCGGTCGAGCCGCTGCCGCCGGCGCTCGTCGTCGGCCAGCGCCGCCTCCATCTCGCGCACCGCCTGGCGCAGCAGCAGCGCGGGCTCCTCGAGGCGGTCGAGCACCGCGTGGGCGTCGGCGCGGAACAGTCGTGAAACGCGGGTGATCAGTGCCATGTTCGGCCTCCTTGACCGGTGGTCGCCTGGATTGCGCTTCCAGCCTAGGGGGCCGCCGTCCGCGATTGCAGGCACGTTTCGGTAAAACCTGGCAGGGCGTTTTTTACCTGTTGTTTACCTTTCCGCGCGGGCCCGGCTGCTACGATGATCGACGCCATGACCCACAAGCCGCGCCTGCTCATCGTCGAGGACGAGCCCGCGATCAGCGCCGGGCTGCGCGACGTGTTCGTGTTCCACGGCTACGCCGTCGACGTCGCCGCCGACGGCACGACCGGGCTGCAGCAGGCGCTCGCCGGCCGCCACGACCTGCTGCTGCTCGACGTGATGCTGCCGGGGGTCGACGGCTTCGAGATCCTGCGCCGGGTGCGCGCGGTCGACCGTGACCAGCCGGTGATCCTGCTGACCGCCAAGTCGACCGACGAGGACGTGATCCACGGCCTCGCGCTCGGCGCCGACGACTACGTGGCCAAGCCGTTCTCGGTGGCGCAGCTGGTGCTGCGCGTGCAGGCGGTGCTGCGCCGCGCGCGGGTCGGCGTGGTCGCGGCGCAGACGCTGCGCCTCGGCGACGCGGTCGAGATCGACACCGCCAACCTCAGCGGCCGGCGCGGCGACGCCGAGCTGGCCTTCACCCGGCGCGAGATGGAGCTGCTCGAGTACCTCGCCGCGCACGCCGAGCGGCCGGTGTCGCGCGAGGAGCTGCTGCACAAGGTGTGGGGCTACGCGCGCGACGTCGACCTGGAGACGCGCACCGTCGACATCCACGTGGCCAAGCTGCGGCGCAAGCTCGAACCCGACCCGGCCAACCCGGCGTTCCTGGTCACCGTGCGCGGCGCCGGCTACCGGCTGCTGGTCTGATGGCCCGCCCGCGCCTCGGCGGCCTCGACCCGCGCCGGCTGCGCGCCTGGCTGCTGGCGATCTTCGCCGCGCTGGCGCTGCCGACCGCGCTGCTGGTCTACCACGCCTACGGGCAGCTGAAGTGGGAGGCGTTCCACCGCCAGCGGGTGCTGGCCGAGGAGTTCGCCGCGC
>DATCZX010000466.1:0-2188 GCA_036525695.1 Gammaproteobacteria bacterium
GTGGCCGCGTGCTCTCCTCCGACGCCGACGAGGAAGACGGCCGCCCGGTCTACCGGGTCAAGGTGCTCACGCCCGAAGGCCGTGTCCGCGTGCTGGTGATCGAGGCCAACGGCGGCCCGAGGTCGCGCTGAGCACGGGCGCCCGGCGATGCACCTGCTGGTGGTCGAAGACGAGCCGGAACTGCGCGCGCAGATCGCGGCCCAACTGCAACGCGAAGGCTACGCGGTCAGCGTCGCCGCCGACGGCGAGGACGGCCTGTTCCAGCTGCAGGAAGTGGCCTTCGACGCGGCGATCATCGACCTCGGCCTGCCGCGCCTGCCAGGCATCGAGGTGATCCGCCGGGCACGCGCCGGCGGCCGCAAGCTGCCGCTGCTGGTGCTGACCGCGCGCGGGCGCTGGCAGGACAAGGTCGAGGGGCTCGAGGCCGGGGCCGACGACTACCTGGTCAAGCCGTTCCAGATGGAGGAGCTGCTCGCGCGGATCAACGCGCTGTTGCGCCGCGCCGCCGGCTGGGCGCAACCGCTGCTCGATTTCGGCACGCTGGTGATCGACACGCGCGCGAAACGCGCCGTGGTCGACGGCAACCCGGTCGAGCTGACCGCCTACGAGTACAACGTCCTCGAGTACCTGGCGCTGAACGCCGGCAAGGTGGTCTCGAAGAGCGAGCTGACCGAGCACATCTACGACCAGGATTTCGATCGCGACAGCAACGTGCTCGAGGTGTTCATCGGCCGCCTGCGGCGCAAGCTCGACCCCGACAACCGCCTGGCACCGATCGAGACGATCCGCGGCCAGGGCTACCGCTTCGCCCTCGCCTCCGCGACCCGGTGACGCTGTCGCTGCACCGCCGCCTGCTGCTCGGCGCCAGCGTCGTGCTGGTCGGCTTCCTCGGGCTGACCGGCTTCGCGCTGGACCGCGCCTTCCGTGACAGCGCCGAGAACGCGTTGCGCGACCGGCTCCAGGCCCACGTCTACGCGCTGCTCGCCGCCGCCGATCTCGACCGCGAGGCACGCCTGCGCCTGCCCGACGAGCTGCCCGACGCGCGCTTCGCGACCCCCGGCTCGGGTCTCTACGGCCAGGTCACCGACGGCAGCGGCGCGACGGTGTGGCACTCGCGCTCGCTGCTCGGGCTGGCGCTGCCGGTACCCGTCGAGCTGGCCGCCGGCGCCCGGCAACTGACCCCGTTCGACAGCAACGGCCGCGCCCTGCTCGCGCTCAGCTTCGGCATCACCTGGGAAGACGCGCGCGGCACCCCGCTGCCGTTCACCTTCAGCGTCGCCGAGGACCTCGACCCGCTGCGCGCCGAGATCACCGGGTTCCGCCGGGCGCTGTGGGGCTGGCTCGGCGGCGCCACGGTGCTGCTGCTGCTGGTGCAGGGCTCGATCCTGCGCTGGAGCCTGCGCCCGCTGCGCCGCGTCGCCGGCGAGCTGGAGCAGGTCGAGAGCGGCGCGCGCGAGCAGCTCGGCAGCGGTTACCCGGGCGAACTGGTGCCGCTGACCGGCGGCATCAACCGGCTGCTGGCGCACGCGAAGGCCCGCCAGGAGGTCTACCGGCGCGGCCTCGGCGACCTCGCGCACAGCCTGAAGACCCCGCTCGCGGTGCTGCGCGGCTCGCTCGGCGGCGACGACCGCGGGCGCGGCGACCCGGCCGAGGCGGCCCGGCAGATCGACCGCATGGCGGCGATCGTCGAGTACCAGCTGCAGCGCGCCGCGATGGCCGGGCGCCGGCCGTTCGCCGCCCCGGTCGAGGTCGCGGCGATCTTCGGCAAGGTCGCCGCCTCGCTGGACAAGGTCTACCGCGACCGGGGGCTGCAGATCGCGCTGCACGCACCGGGCGACCCGAGCTACCGCGCCGAGGAGGGCGACCTGCTCGAGCTCGCCGGCAACCTGCTCGACAACGCCTGCAAGTGGGCGCGGGCCCGGGTCGAGGTGACCCTCGAGGCGCTGGCGACGAGCGATGTCGACGGCCTGCTGGTGCGGGTCGACGACGACGGCCCCGGGATCCCCGAGGCGCAGGCGAGCCGCCTGCTCGAGCGCGGCCTGCGCGCCGACAGCGCGACCCCCGGGCACGGCCTCGGCCTGGCCATCGTCAGCGACATCGTCGCGGCCTACAGCGGGACGCTGGAAATCCAGCGCGGCCCGCTGGGCGGGGCGCGGGTCGAGATCAGGCTGCCGGGCTAGCCGCGGGT